>NZ_JBLWEO010000031.1:0-70577 GCF_048287395.1 Candidatus Electronema sp. PJ
GCTCCAGCTGAACGGCACTGATCTCTACTTTGACCGCAAGCTGGGCACCGGCGAATGCGTGATCGAGGGGACAGCCAGTGGGCGCAAGGTGCAGACCCGCTTTCTCAAGGTGGAGCAGAGGGAGATCATGCTCATGCCGGATATTCCTACCCAGACCCATCCGTGGAACAATGAGTACACCATCACTGTGAGCACCCGCTACACCGAGCACGGCACCCTGCGCACTTGCACCTACGAGCGCAGGCTGCGCACGCCCTTGGTGATACCGACTTTAGACCTAGGCCAAGCAACGGGTATTCTCAGCGGTGCCGCTGATGTGCCATACGTGCAGGTTGTAGGGGGTACCACTTCCGGTGAGGCTACCCTGCGCATCCAGGTGCTCTTGGATCTGCAAGCAGACTGTCTGCGCTTTAATCTGCTGGATATGACTGAAGGTGGGACGGCAGGCGCAGTTGTGAACGTCACCGCAAACGGCGACATCACCTTGCCAGGCTTTGCTGGTTCGCCAGTCACTACTCTGGATATCCGAGTGCTTGAGTACGCGGCCCTGAAGGAGATGCTGCGCAATGACTACAAGTGTCGGCTGGTGGATGTGCTGGTGATAACGTGAGGGGAGAGGTAATGACACGCACAGGGGCTTCCCCCTACCACCATATCGTAGCACGCTCTTCATAGAGGTCTCATGGCATTCCACCTTACAGCCCAGCTGCTCTACACCTACGGCGGGCCACCGCTGATAGGCGCGTTCATCGGGTATCTCACCAATGATATCGCCATCAGGATGCTCTTCCGACCTCTGCATCCCTGGCGCATTTGTGGGATCAGGGTCCCTTTTACACCAGGGATTATCCCCTCTAAACGACACCAGTTCGCCGAAAACATAGGGGCGATGGTGGGCGACCAGCTTCTCACCTCCCAAGACATTGGTGCGGCGATGTCCGCTGAACGGTTTCAGGCGCATCTGCGCCTTATTGCTGAGGAGAAGGTAAACGACTTCCTGGGCAAGGAGCTTGGCCCACTACTCAACCTGGTGCCGCAGCCGTTTCGCGTTCATGCAAAGATTGGCCTGCGCACCCTCAAGCACCAGGTTCGTACTGGCATTCTGACCTATTTGCGCTCTCCTGCCTGTGCCAAGGCAGTGAATGTCGCCCTAGCTGATCAGCTCAGACGACTCGGCAGCCGCAAGCTGGATGAGCTACTACGGCCTGACGACCGTCAGGATTTGTATGCAGCATTGGCCGCTCTGAGTACAGGCGTATTGACTGAACCCGCTACTGCCGCGCGGCTGACTAGCTGGATCGAGACCGCCCTAACTGAGGCTGCCGTAGCAGGCAAAACGGTTGGGGATCTCCTGCCGACTAGCCTGCGGGAACTGGCCTGTACCCTGATCGCCGAGCACGCCCCGCAGGTTTTAGCTGAGGCTGCCGTTATTATGGCAGAACCCTCTATACGCGCGAAGGTGGCCCAGGCCGTGCGTGGTGGCATTGATCATTTCATTGATAACCTCGGGCCAATGGCAGCTATGGCGAAGGGTTTTCTCAACATGGACAGCTTGGATGGGCTGATTAGTACCTGGCTGACCGAGCACGAGGGTAACTTGGCTGCTTGGATGAAGCAGCCAGAGATCGAGACACGTACCGCCGAGGCATTGCGCAAGCAGGCCGAGACCTTCTTTGCAACGCCGTTGGCCGAGTTGTTGGTCAAGGTTGAGCCAGAACAGCTGCGGCGGGTGTGTCAGCAGGCCGCAACTCAGTTACTTACCTCGCTTGCGGAAGGTCAACTGCTGCCCTCCCTACTGAGGGAGCAGCTGGAGGCATTGCTGGAGCACGGCCAGATCAGTCTGGCTGACCTGAGTGGTCGGCTACCCCTGGCCAGCCGCCGCAAACTCCGCCAGGCCCTGAGCAACGAACTGCACGCGCTGACTGACTCTGAACCGCTGCGGCGACTGGTCAGTAGGCTGATCAACTCCTTGCTTGACCAGCTTGTGGCCCGGCCTACCAGTGTGCTCCGCGATCTGCTGCCTACTGAGTTGCGCAGGAGCATCATTGATTATCTCGTCCTCACGGCCAACCGCTTGCTGATCCGGGAGGTACCTGGTCTGACTGAATCCCTGCGTATCCGTGAGCTGGTACGGAATAAGGTGGATTCCCTTGATCTGCTACGGCTTGAACGCCTGCTCCTCTCGATTATGGAAGAGCAGTTCAAGTACATTAATCTGTTCGGCGCACTGCTGGGTTTCCTGATCGGCCTGATCAATGTAGCGGTGATGGGGCTGTTGTAAAGGGAGGGGAACGGGCAGCTCTTACGCATAACTTGCTTTACTCGTTACGATTCCACTGGAGGTACAGTTTGCTCACTGCTGTGCCACTGTGTTCAAAAATCACGACTTACTCAGTTCGTTTAAGTCTGTCCATGCCCATCAATAGACGATTGTCAGGTGAGAAGTTGTTTTTTTACAATGGTACAGATTTTTGTATTGCTATCGTTGTCGGTACATGCTATAGTAGGGCATAACTTCAGGGAGGAGAGCAATGTTGAATCTTCCTTTCAGGCTGTTGACAGCTGTTCATATCTGCTGTATACAACAGCAAGCGAGGTTAAGTTTCCCTCTCTGGGAGGCCAATGTTTTGGCTGATGCGAAAAAGCGTAGCACGAAGAGCATCCCTGTTCAGTATGGATGCTGCTGTCATGATTCATGTGCAGGTTATTAAATTGATGCTGCAACCACACAAACAAAGGAAAGGAGGCAGGTAAATGAAGAAGGATCGCGTGGCTCTTGGAGCGGCAGCTCTCTTGGCTTTGGCCGGTTTTGCAAATGCAGGAACGACAGCCCCGTCGCAGGATTTTGGCGGAGGTTATGTTCCTGAGAATCCTGGCGTTCAGGATCAGGGGCCAACTGTAGAGCAGCTACAGCCGATGCAAGAGGAGCCGGTGGTTCAGGAGCAGGCTCCAGCTGCACAGCAGGAGCAGGTTGTGTATGATGACGCAACTCAAAGCGCAGGTCCGGATCAGATGTTGTCCGGTGGTGCGCCTGGAGTGCCAGTTAATGCCAAGCCTGGCGAGTGCTACTCCCGTTGTATCGCTCCTGCGAAATACAAGAATGTGACCGAGAGGATCATGGTTAAACCCGCTACCGAGCGGATTGAGACCATCCCAGCTAAGTACAGATGGGTTGATAAGCAGGTCGTGGCCAAAGAGGCTTCTGAGCGGATTGAAACCACCCCGCCGAAGTTTGCATGGCGCACTGAACGGATCGTCCTCCGTCCAGCCTCCGAGCGGTTACGGGCTATTCCTGCTCAGTATGAGACCCGGCAGGAGCAGGTTGTAATCAAACCCGCCTCTACTCGGATCGTTACCACTCCACCGGTCTTTAGAACGGTGAAGCAGAAAGTGCTGGTGCAGGCTGCTTCCACTAAATGGATCAGAACTGCAGTGCCTTGCTCTCCTGAAGATGTAAAGCTTGGTCTGACTGATTGCGAGACCCTGTGCTTGGTCGAGACTCCGGCAATGTACAAGACCGTGATCAAAAAGATATTGGTCACTCCTCCGCAAGAGAAGCAAGTCACCATTCCGGCTGAGTTCGAGACCATCACCAAAGATGTGTTGGTTGCTCCGGCCCGGGTAGAGAAGGAAGTTATCCCCGCCGAGTACCAGACCGTCAGGAAAAAGGTCATGATCGAGCCGGCTAAGACGGTCAGGATTCCTGTACCTGCTGAGTACAAGACTATCCGTGTCAAAGAGGTTGTGCAGGAGGCGAGCGAGCGTCGTATTCCGGTACCTGCTGAGTACCAGACAATCACCAAGCGCGTCAAAATCAGCGACAGCCAGATCGTTTGGCGGGCAGTGTTGTGCGAGGATCAAATCAAAGACAGCAAGGTGCTGGGCGTTCAGAAAGCACTGTCTCAGGAAGGCTTTGACCCTGGCCCGATTGACGGCAACTACAATGAGCAGACTCAGCAAGCTATCCGGGCCTTCCAGCGGTCCAAGGGCTTGCCAGAGGGTGGTGGCATGACCATCGAGACTCTCGAAGCTCTGGGTGTTTACGAGTAAACACTAAACTGAGTTAGTTGTAAGGCAGGGATGCTTTTTTTAGAGTCCCTGCCTTTTTTATTTCTACTCTTAAACTCTCCAAACTCTGACAGCGGCATCCCTTCCTAAGGGAAAAAGTCGTTTTATTCTGTCGTGTTGATCAGTGACAAGAATTCCTACCTGTTGTGTCTTCTGTCAATCCACCTTGTCAAATTGAGCATTAAGGGCTATTATTTGCCTTGTGACTACATTACCCTGTCCCTTAGGGTGTTGTGTAATAAATGAGTGTCGCCAGCGAAGGGGTATTCTCCCCTGAGCTTCGCAATAAAGAGCAAAAATAATAGCTATGTCTGCCTGTTCGCGCCTCACTTCTTCCTCATCCATCTACGTCGCTGGTCATCGCGGCTTAGTCGGCAGCGCGATCTGCCGTGCGCTGACGCAAGCGGGCTGCACGAATCTGCTTACCCGCAGCCGTGCCGAGCTGGATTTGACCGATCAGGCTGCTGTGCGCGGCTTTTTCACCGAGGCGCGGCCTGAATTCGTTTTTCTTGCGGCGGCCAAGGTCGGCGGCATTCACGCCAACAACAGCAGCCCGGCGGATTTCATCCGCGACAACCTGCTGATCCAGACCAATATCATTGACGCGGCCTGGCGCAGCGGGGTGAAGAAGCTGCTCTTTCTCGGTTCGTCCTGCATTTACCCCAAGTTCGCGCCGCAGCCGATGAAAGAGGAGCATCTCCTCAGCGGCACATTGGAGCCGACAAATGAATGGTATGCTGTGGCCAAGATTGCAGGTATTAAGCTTTGCCAAGCCTATCGGCAACAGCACGGCTTTGATGCCATCAGCTTGATGCCCACCAATCTCTACGGGCCGCACGACAATTTCGACTTGCACAGCTCGCATGTCTTGTCTGCGCTTATCAGGAAATTCCACGAGGCCAAGCTGAATCAGCTGCCGGAGGTGGAAATCTGGGGCAGCGGCACGCCAAAGCGGGAGTTTCTTCACGTTGACGACCTTGCTTCCGCCTGCCTCTTCCTGATGGATAAGTACAGCGGCGGAGAAATCATCAATGTCGGTTCAGGGCAGGAAGTCACTATCGCCGAACTGGCCGCCTTGGTCAAAGAAATTGTCGGCTTTCGAGGCGGACTCCGCTACAACACCGCCATGCCTGACGGCACACCCAGAAAACTGCTGGATGTCACCAAACTCACCGCCTTGGGCTGGCAGAGTAAAATTAGCCTGCGGGACGGCATTGCCGCCACTTACCAGTGGTTTCTCGATCATGAACAGCAGGCCCGCTTGTAAATGAACAGCCTGCTCGCCTTTCTCCGTCTGCTCTATGACCGGCGCAAACTGATCGCTGCGATGGCGGCGCGGGAGCTGCGCGCCCAGTATGTTGCCTCCTCGTTGGGGCTACTCTGGACGTTGATTCATCCGGTGGTGATGATCACGGTCTTCTGGTTCGTTTTCAGCGTCGGCTTCAAGACTCAGCCGCTCAATGACGTGCCTTTTGTCGTCTGGCTCACCGCTGGTCTGGCCCCGTGGTACATCTTTTCCGATATTGTCAGCGGCTCGACCGGCATCATCATCGCCCATGCCCATCTGGTCAAGAAAACGCTCTTTTCCTCCCAGCTGCTGCCGCTGGTGAAAATTCTGTCCAGCTTGGCGACACACGGTATCTTTCTCGCTGTGCTACTGGTACTGCTGATTTTTCAGCAAATGCCTTTCAGTCTCTATTATCTGCAAGCCCTGTATTACCTGCTCTGCCTGCTGACGCTCTCGCTGGGCATTGCTTGGGCCTTAGCTGCGCTCAACGTCTTTGTCCGCGACGTTGCCCAGCTCGTGGCCGTGGCCCTGCAAATCGGCTTCTGGGTCACGCCGATTTTCTGGGACATCAAGATGATGAGTCCGCACATCCAGCGGCTGCTCAAGCTCAATCCGGCCTACTACATTGTGCAGGGCTACCGCGAGTCCTTCATCACCTTTCAGCCCTTCTGGTCGCACCCGCTGCACACTGCCTATTTCTGGACGGTCACGGCAGCGGCACTGGCCTGCGGTGCATATATTTTCAGGAAGCTGAAGCCCCAGTTTCCTGACGTGCTCTGAATCATGTCTGATTTGGCCATTTCTGTCCGCGAGGCGAGCAAGGTTTATGCGCTCTATAGCAAGCCGGTGCACCGGCTATTAGAAATATTCCATCCTCGCGGCAGAAAATATCACACGCCCTTCTGCGCCTTGGACAAAGTCAGCTTCGAGCTGCACCGGGGCGAGGCCCTTGGCCTGATTGGGCGCAACGGCAGCGGCAAGTCCTCGCTCCTCCAGCTCATCACCGGCATTCAGCAGCCGACGAGCGGCACGGTGCAGGTCAATGGCCGCATCTCCGCCCTGCTGGAGCTAGGCGCAGGCTTTAACCCGGAATTCACAGGCCGGGAGAATGTGTATCTAAATACAGCGATTCAGGGCATCTCCGAAGAGGACACCGATGCCCGCTTCCAGCGCATCGCCGAGTTCGCCGACATTGGCGAGTTCATTGACCGCCCGGTGAAGACCTATTCCAGCGGCATGTACATCCGCCTCGCCTTTGCCGCCGCAGTCAGCGTCCAGCCGGAAATCCTGATCGTGGACGAGGCCCTTGCTGTTGGCGACATCTTCTTCCAGCAGAAGTGCATGACCCACATGAAGAAGATGATGGAAGGCTGCACCATCGTTTTGGTCAGCCACGACATGCACTCCATCGTCAACCTCTGTAATCGGGTGCTGCTGCTGGAAAACGGGCGCGTGACCTTTGACGGCGCCCCAGTGCAGGCGGTGAGCAAATACACTAAAATCCTCCACGAGGAGCAGTTTAGCGGTGGCAAGAAGCGGGTTAAGCGCGAGACCTCCCTCTCTTCCCCTGCTGTCAGTGCTGGTTTGCCAGAGGACTTTGCCGAATGGATCAAAGTGCCGCCGGAAAAACGCTCTGGGGTCGAGCAGGTGGTGATTGAATACCTGAGCATCACCTGCGAGGGCAAGCCAGTCAATCTGGTGCAGAAAGGCGACCTGATCACCATCCGCCTACTGGTTCATGCCGCAACCGATTTGGATGAGCTGATTTTCGGCTACAATGTCAAAGACCGGATTGGCAATGCCTTGTTCGGGGAAAACAGCCTCTGCCTGAACGCACCCGCCCCGCACTTGGCTGCCGGACATAGCCTTGTCGAGTATTCCTTTTACTGGCCGGAAGTATATCCTTACAAATACACCATCACCGTTGGCATTGGCCAGGGAGAGGTCGCATTAGGCCATGTGGTGCAGTGCTGGGCGCATGACATTGTTTCGCTGACCGCCGTAACTCCTGGGCGTTCGATTCATGGGATGTTCAACAATGAGCTGAATTCGCTGGCGATTACTCCAGTGCAGACAACTGAGGATGCACTCTAGTGCCTGTTCACACCAGATAAGAACGAGTCGTTTACCAAGGAGTTTGGCTCGATAGAAGAGGAGTTCTGCCAACTTGCAAAGGAGTTGTACTCGGCAAGAAAGGAGTTTAGCCAAGCCGCAAAGGAATCTTGCTGACTTGCAAAGGAGTTTGAGTCGGCCAAACTCCTTTGCGGCTGACTAGGAAAGCAGTTTGGCCAAGCCGAACTCCTCTTCTGCCGAGTACAACTCCTTTGCAAGTTGGCAGAACTCCTCTTCTATCGAGCCAAACTCCTTGGCAAACAGGAAAAGGTCGACAGAAATTCGCTGTTCGAGATTCACCAAGAAGCAAAAATCAACAGGCTCCAATCAATCTGCCAACAAAGAAACACGATGTATGAGCAACACATTATAAACGACAGCGGCACATTGCGGCAGATTGAAGAAGCCCTGCTGGCCACCTATTTTAAAAACTACGACCAGGCCTTTCTCCAGACAGAAACCGGGCAGGAGGACATCAAGGCTAATGTCTTCCGCCGTTACAACAATTCGCTGACCCATGTGGTGCCGTGGGTGGCCCGGCAGATCGACCTGCGCGGCAAAACCTTGGTGGAGATCGGCAGTGGCACTGGCTCCAGCACCGCTGCCTTTGCCCATTTTGTCGAAAAGATAGATGGCTACGACATTGACGGGCAGGCTCTGGCCGGAGCGCAGGCGCGGCTGAAGGTGATGGGGCTGAACAACGTGGATCTGCATCTTGTCGAGGCAGAGCAGTTGGTTGAAACCCTGCGGAAAAATCATCCCAACGGCGCAGATATCGTTTTGCTTTTTGCCGTACTGGAGCACCAAACCATTCGCGAGCGGCACGAGACCCTTAAGCTGTGCTGGCAGCTGTTAAATCCAGATGGTTTGCTGGTTGTCACGGAAACCCCGAATCTTTTGCAATACACCGATTTTCACACGTCGCTCCTGCCGTTTCTTCATCTCTTGCCCGCAACACTGTATGCCCGCTATGCGGACCACTCTCCCAGAGAAGGCTTTGGCGGCTGCTTTGCCAAAGCTGATTCCATGTCCTTGCAGGAGTTGGACACCTCGATCATGCGCTGGGGTCGGGGTGCGAGCTTTCATGATTTTGAACTGGCTCTGGGCAAGGATCACGGCAGCTATCTTGTCGCGCATGGCTTTGAGGAGGAAATTCTGAGCTGGGTGGATGTGCATTTTGAGGAGGAGCTGCTGCGTCATTATTTCCTGACCAAAAAGTTGGATGTCCCTCTGGCCTTTTCCAGGGTGGTACTGAATGTGATCTACAAAAAAAGTGAAAGGCCTAGCGCAGAGCTTGCGCTTGTGCCGGAAAGCATTTTTGTTGCCGATAAACAGTTACTGAGAGAACAGAATTCAATCATTAGAACTCTGAATGAACGGCTGGCGGTCACGGAAAAACATCTTAACGAGGTTCTTTCCTCAAAACGCTGGCGCATCGGCAATCTTATCGCCGCACCGTACCGGAAACTGAAGGCCCTGTTGTCATGAAGGTCGTTTCCTTTGAGTTTGCTTTCATTGCTGGGTTGAACAAAACACAGGCTATGGAAGTCATAGTTGAAGATATGGGTTTATTTTAACTGGCTCAAGTAACGGAACTCAATGCCGCGCGTTTCTGTCATTATCCCCTGCTTCAATCAGGGACAGTTTGTCGATGAAGCGGTTGGTTCAGTCCTCGCACAGACATACCAGGACTTTGAGATTATTATTGTCAACGATGGATCCACAGACAATGAGACCAACCATATCCTAGCTGACTGTACACGGGACAAAACCCGTGTCATCACGACCTCCAACCAAGGCTTATCGTCAGCCAGGAATAATGGTATTCGGGAGGCGGTGGGGGAGTATATCCTGCCGTTGGATGCAGACGACCGTATCGGCCCGACCTATCTGGAGCAGGCTGTCCGTCTGCTAGATGCTGACCCGGAATTAGGCATTGTTTACTGCAAGGGGCAATATTTCGGCGACCGGAACAGCGAGTGGTTGCTGCCTGACTATAGTCTGGAGGAAATGCTGCTCAATAACGTCATCTTCTGCACTGCCTTTTTCAGAAGAGTGGACTGGGAGGAGGGAGGAGGCTTTGACCCTGCAATGATCTACGGCTGGGAGGATTATGATTTCTGGCTCTCCCTGATTGAGCGTGGACGGCAGGTCAAGAGAATTCCAGAAATACTCTTTGACTACCGAATCCGCTCCGATTCCATGCTGCGCAGCCGGGAAAAAAAGCAGAAGGTCGAGACTCTGGTCAAAATTTTTCATAAACATGAAGCCCTCTATCGACAGCATATAGCTGTCCTTTTTGACCGATTGGTTGACATCAAGGGTGTGTATCTGGAGGCTGTCCTTTTTAGCCGTGAGCGAAACAGCGATACGCAGGAGGTGTTAGGCACCAGAAAGGTGGACATCCAGACCAAGACCTTGGTCTTTGAGCAAATCAGGCTGAAGAATAATGCTCTCCTGGAATTACGCCTGCTCAATGAGCAGGCAATCATCAGCATCAATGCCGTGCAGTTGCGGAATGGCGAGAAAACCGCAGAGGATGTGTTTTTTACGAGCAATGCGGTACTTACTGAGAGCAGTCTCCATTTTTTCAACACCAAAGAGCCTCGGCTGATGCTCCACACAAATGCACAGCCGCAGAGCGAACTAAGCCTAATCATTGATTTGGAGTATCTCATTATCGGCGACAGTGTTCCTGAACATATTATCAAAAAGCTCAAAGATGAGCTTGCCACTTCTCAACATCTGCTCGCCGCTCTGAAAGAATATATCGGGAAAAAGGCGGCAGCGCATTCATGTTCCTTTAAAAATACGGTCAAAAGGATATGGCTATTTTTTACCAGCAGGGCGTATCGCGCTATTTCCCGTTCTGGTCTTTTTGATCGAAAATTTTATCTGGCTGAATACCCAGATGTCTTTTTTCAAGGAACGGATCCACTGATCCATTACTGTGAAGCAGGGTGGAAAGAAAACCGAAAACCGAATGCCTCGTTTGCCCCAGAAATGTATAGAAAACGCCAACATCTACCTTCCGAGGTGCATCCCCTGCTGCATTACCTTGAACATAAGCGGCTAGACTAAGCCATGAAACGAACCGGCATCATCATCCTTAACTGGAATGCCGCTGAAGAGACGATTGGGTGTGTCCGGCATCTACAGTCCTTTCTCAGCGAGGAAAAGACCATCTATGTTGTAGACAACAACTCAGCTCCGAAGGACAAGGAAAAGCTGCGCAACAGCGGTCTGGCTGCCGTATTTATCTGGAACGATCAAAACCTTGGTTATGCAGGCGGCAATAATGTCGGCATCCGTAGGGCCGTGAGTGAAGGTCACGAGTTTATCCTGTTGATGAACAACGATGCCAGAATTGAGGAAAAGGATTTTCGGCTCTTAGAACAGGCAATGGCTACGGAGCCAAACTTGGGTATCGTCGGGCCGATTATCCGCGACAAACCCGGCGGCGCGATACTCAACGCGGGTGGCAGGGATATAGGCCGTCATTATATCTCCCATTTCAAGACTCCTGTTCAGTCAGATGCGCTTTACGATGTTGCCTATGTCTCTGGTACTGTCTGTCTGCTCCGTGCATCCCTGTTTGACCTGATTGGCCTGCTGGATGAAGATTTTTTTTTCAGCGGTGAGGTTGCCGATTTTTGCACAAGAGCGCGGAAAAAAATGCTCACCTCAACTGGTTACTGCCGCATAACAGTACAGCCTCTTGCCTCTGCGGTGCATGATCTCTCCGCCTCGCATGGAAATCGAGGCGGAATCTATACATACTACACAGTCCGCAATCGTTTTTTGTATATTCGCAAACATCTGCGTTTATCCATTCCGATTCTCTTCCCATATTGGACGGCCCTCCATCTGCGCCATACTTTTTTCTGCATTAAAGAGAAAAAAAAGGTGGAATTGCAGATGGTGTTGAAAGGCCTACTGCATGGTCTGATCGGAAAATTCGGCCCTCTTGCCGGAACAGCATAAATGGACATCCAATTTGTGCAACATCTTTTGGCAACCGTTGAGGATACCTCTGTCAATTCCCCGGAACTGGCAAGGAGCTGGGTCAACGGCGTAACAGAGTGCCATCTCAATCCAGACCGGACCAATATCCTGCGTCTCTTGGCACTTGGGCCGGAACTGAATGTCTTAGAGATTGGCTGTTCAAGCGGAATACTATCCAGATACCTTGGCGAGCAAGGCCACCAGGTCACAGGAATCAAGACGGGGCCGAATTGTCTCGCAGCGGCCAAGCTGCGCTGCGCAGATATGGCCAACGTCACCTTTGCCGCAGACGCAGATGAGATTACTGCGGCCCTGGAAAAGACCTACGATCTCGTCCTATTGGTGCCACCTCTGGCTGAGTTGCTGGAGACGGTTCTGCAAGGCGGCGACAGCAGAGAACAGGGAGTCAGCGCAGTCGGAGAGATTGCCGCATCTCTGCGGATACTCATGAGTCTCCTAACTGAAAACGGGCTGCTTGTTCTTGGTACCGGCAACCGACTGGGCTTAAAGTACTGGCTGGGAGCGACAGAAGAGTATTATGGCAGACCGTATGCTGGTTTGTGGGGCTACGGTTCACGTGAACAGAGTCCCTGGATGTTCTGCCGCAACGAATGGCTGGATATCCTGCGGCAAGCGGATATACCGCATCACCGTTTTCTCTACCCCTTCCCGGATCACCAGTTTGCGCATCTGATGCTCTCTGATGATTTTATCCGTACTGATCCCTATGCCCATTCTCTCCTCTACCGGATGAGATCGCGGGATGTATCCGTACCGGACTGGTTACCAGATCAGGATGAATTTCTCTATTGGAAATCACTCCATCAGGCCGGTCATCTCCAGGATTTTGCCAACTCCTTTCTCCTTGTTGCCGCCAAGAAACAGGCCGTATTGACCGAGGTTTTTCTCTATGATTTTATCAGGCTCTCGAAAAGCCAACGGCAGCGCAAATACCATACGCTTACCTACAAGGAAAAACAACTGCCGGTAGTAGTTAAGAAGCAGGTTGAGGAAAAAAAAGCCCCAGACATTAGCGATCATGCCGCAGTATCGCATGAGCCTTCCTCCCATACCTATATCCGAGGCCCGCTGCTTGCCGAATTGTGGCTTGATGCCTTAGTCATGAGTGGCAGGACAGGTGATTTTAAAAAACTGCTCCAGGAATATTATCAGTTTCTGAAGGTAACACTCCAGCAAGCTGAACAACCAGGCCGGTATCTTGATCTGTTGCCCTTTAATATCATCTTTGATGCCAACGGTCACTATCAGGTATTTGATCAGGAATGGGGTGTGGACTGCGCTGATATCAGTCCTGAATTCATCCTATTCCGTGCCCTGCTCTGGTTTGGCTTTGCCCATGATGCGCATCTCAGCTGCCGCCTGGTTGAGGAGAAGCTGACCAATATCGCTGAATTTATCCACTTCGGTTTTCAGCTCCTTTCCTTGGAACAACAACCATCCTTTATCGAACAAGAAGGGCGTGTCCAGCACAGCATTGATCCGAGCCAAGGCGTAGAGCAGGTACGGGCGGTTCTGTACCAACCCTTTCAGCAGGCTATCAGGACATACCAGAGTACACTGTTCAAAACTGAGCTGTATTGGGTGACAGAGACCACTCCCTTGTCTGCCAACAACAGTCTGACGGTGCACGGCCAGACAGGACGCGAGCAGCAGACGCTTTTCTTTGCCCTGCCTGATCCTGTCGAGCAGCTGAAGATCCTCCGCTTTGATCCAGCGGACAGACCTGGCCTGCTCCATCTGCATCGCCTGACACTCTGGCAGGCCACTGCCGATTCGGAGCAGGGTCGTGTCCTCTGGGAGGCGGTCGGCAGCCACAGAATCGCGGAACTTGCCATTTTGGAGAATCTGCATTACTGTTCTTCAGCTCTTGGCGAGGTGTTCCTCTCTGTTGGGCAGGATCCGCAGGTTATCATTGAACTGCCTGAATTCGTCACCGAGCAGAGCGGACAGGGGCGTTTGCTGTTTGAAGTGGTCATAGACTGGCCGCAGTCCGCAGATTACCTGGTTGTTCTTGACGAGATCCAGACCCAGCGACGTTTACTGGCCAACATGCAAGAGACTGCCCGGCTCCACTTGGCAAAAGAACAGGTCCGGTTGCAAGAAGAACAGCGGCGTTTAGGGGAACTCCAGGAACACATGGCCATCATGCGTGAACGCCTTGTTGCCTTGGAATACAAACTTGATGCCGTCCGTAGAACATGCGTAGGCAGACTTCTGCGGAAGTTAAAATTCTCTCCGTTCCAGTTTTAAGTGCATCAAGCGCAGAGCCAAGAAGAGCCTATTTGCCGGGCAGAGAACTCATGCGGCTTCCTGTTGGAATGAGGTGGCATTTTCCTGCTTGCAGAGGAGTTTTGGGAAGAGTAGTGCTCGTTGAGAAAGGAGTTTGGCTCGGCCAGAAAGGAGTTGGAGTCGGCAGAAGAGGAGTTTTGCTTGGCAGAACTCCTTTCCTGATTAGCCACAAAGGAGTTTGGCCGACTCAAACTCCTTGCCAAGTCGGCAAGACTCCTTTGCGGCTTGGCCAAACTCCTTTGGTACTCGGCCAGACTTCTTTGCTGCCGACTCAAACTCCTTTGCAAGTCGGCAGAACTCCTCTTTGGCCGAGCCAAACTCCTTGGCCAGCGAGCAAAAAAGGAAGCGAAAGAGGTATTACGCGGTTGCTCAGAATATCGTGATCTGCTGAACTTACTTTGAATTTTTCCTCTTGCCTAGTGAACTGATTGGTAGGTTCGTTTATTTGCGATGAGGGTACATAATGTTAATAGGCTCGCAGGCATGGACGAATCTTCCCCAGGCCTTTTCCAGGGTGATCCTGAGCGTGATCTGTAAAAATTTTGTCATCAGCAGGCTCAATGAACAGCGGGCGACTGAAAAACATCTCAATGTGGTTCTTTCCTCGCAACGCTGGCGCATTGGCCAGTTTGTCGCCATGTCCTCCTGGCAACTGAAGGCTTGGCTGGCATGAAGATTGGCTTTTTGCTTGGTTCACCCGGCATCAGCGGCGGCAGCTACGTCATCTACGAACATGCCTCCCGCCTCAAGCGCAGAGGACACCAAGTTGCCATCATTACCCGGCATGAAGTCAACGCCGCTGAATATAGTTGGCACCCTTGCGCCCATGAGTTGGACTGGCTTTATCTTGAACAAGCGCGAGCAGAATCTTTCGATGTGCTTCTTGCCACGTGGTGGAAGACTCCTTTGCTGTTCTCCGAGCTGCAATCAGTGCATTATGCCTATTTTGTCCAGTCCATTGAAAGCCGATTCTTTCCGCCGCCAGATCCGCAGCACTACAAAAACCTAGACAGGATCATCTGGCGGGAGATGTGTGATAAAACATACTCCTATGCCGTTCCAATGCTCACTGAGGCGGCTTGGATTCAGGAATATCTCTACAAGAACTACAATAACCAGGCTTGGCTGGTCCGTAACGGCATTCGCAAGGACATCTATACTGTAGATGGCGAGACAATTGATCTCCGTAAGCCGGATCGCTTTCGGGTGCTGGTGGAAGGGCCGGTTGATGTGTTCTTTAAGAACGTGCCGACGGCAATCAAGCTGGCCAAAGAGGCGGGTGTGGATGAAATCTGGCTGCTTACCTCCTCGGCTATTCAGCAGTACCCTGGAGTTGACCGGGTTTTCTCCCAGATACCCATCCATGAAACTCCTGCGGTGTACCGTTCCTGCGATCTGGTACTCAAACTGAGTTATGTAGAGGGAATGTTCGGCCCGCCGCTGGAGATGTTTCACTGTGGTGGCACAGCATTGGTCTATGATGTCACTGGTCATGACGAGTACATTGTCCACGATCAGAATAGCTATGTGGTGGCCAAGGATAACGAGCAGGAGGTTGTTCGACTTCTCCAGCATCTCAAAGACAATCCGCAGGAACTGGCCCGGCTCAAGCAGGGTGCAGCGGAAACAGCAGCGGCTTGGCCGGATTGGGAAATCTGCTCTACCCAGTTTGAACAGGCCTTGCGCGAAATAGTCGCGGGAAAACCGGTCAGCCGGGAGTATCTAGTGCGCTACACCAAGGAGCTGCTTGATAGCCTGCAACCCTCTATCAATGCCAAGATACAAGAAGCCTTTGCCGCCCGGGAACAGGCTGATTGGACAGGAGCAGCGGTGAATCGGAATAACTTTTGCCGCTTCTACTGGGATGGCCAAGGCGAATTCACTGACAGAAAATTACAGCATCGGCATTATCTGAGTGGAGAATGGACAACGCTCTCCTTTGAATTGCCAGTTGAAGAAACACCTCTCTGGCTCCGGCTTGATCCTAGCCTCCGTATCGGTATCACCGAACTGGCTTTTATCACTGTGCGGAACATAAGCCAGGACAGAGAAATCATGGCCTTCAGGGAGCAGGAGGAGTTCCAGCTTCTTTTCTTAGCACAGGATTTGAAGTGGATTTGTCCTGAACGAAAAAATCTCCTCTTCACCTATGGCCATGCGCCAATCATCCTCTTGCCACGGCTTGAGGAAAACAGCGTAGCCCTCGGCGACCTGCTCGAAGTCTCAGTTAGGTTGAAAGAAACCGGTATGCAGCAGCTCAGTATCACTGAACGTCAAACGCATGAGGCTGGCGACAGTAGAAATTCCATGCGGCTGCATTGGGACGGAGCTGGAAAATTCAACAGGAAGAAATCGCTGCTCCAGCCTTATCCAAGCGACGAATGGACAACAGTCTCCTTTGAGCTGTCGGTTCAGGAATCCCCGCTCTGGCTCCGGCTTGATCCCAGCTGTCGCGCTGCTCTCCTTGAACTGGCCTCTATCACCGTGCACAACAAGACTCAGGACAGAGAAATCATGCGGCTGCAAAAGCAGGAGGAGTTTCAGTTACTCCTGCTGAGTGCTGATTTGACGTGGATCTTTCCTGAGCGAAAAGATATTGTCTTTTCCTGTGGTGCAGATCCCTTTCTGATCATGCCGAAAATAGAGCAGGACAAGGCTGCGCTTGATGATCTGCTTGAAATCAGGATTAAGCTGAAAGAGACTAGCCCGCAGCATTTTTTTAAACAGCATCAGGTCTGTCTTACCGACAGAACAGTTCCGCGCTGGAAACGACTGCTTCAGCTCTTTAAGAAAAATCTCTGATTTTGCCCCCAATGGGACGCGCCAAACCACACCAGCAATATTCCAGACGTTTTTTCTGTACCGTCTTACCCCTCTTCGGTATCCTGCTACTGTATGCCTACCTTTTTGATCCTTGGCAGCTTTTTCATCAGCCTTGGTTCAGAAAACCAGTATTTATCAGTAATGCCCGCTTTCAAAATGCAGGCCTTATCAACAGCTATGAATTTGATTCGGTAATCCTTGGCAACAGCATGGCGGAAAATTTTTCTGCCAAGGAAGCATCAGCAATCCTGAGCGGCAAGTTTGTCAATCTTTCTATGGCTGGTTCCTTGTTCAGCGAGCGGCAAATTGTGCTTCAGCATCTTTTCCGCAAGAAAAAGGTCAGACAGGTTATTATTTCGCTGGATCATTTGCCCTATGTCCACGCTGGTCAGTACAGCAAAGATATGCCGCCGGAGAAATTTGTCTTTCTCTACAACCGCAATCCCTTGGATGACTTCCGTCTTTATTTTGATGTCCAGCTGCTCCGCTGCTGGAATTTTATGCAGAACAACTCCTGCTGGGATGAGATTCCCGGTTCAGCGCGCGTAAAATCCTTGGAAGAGCTGTACAAGTGGTTTCCTTATTACACCAAGGCGTTTGGCGGCACTAAGGCCTGGTGTGCATGGACAAAGCAGTCTCCGCCGTTCAAAATCTTTTTAGAAGAAATCATCCGAGTAGCCGCTAGCGTGCAGAAAGGGAAAAAAGATATCTGGAGTGATGCGCTCATCGCTGAATGTCACGGCAACAGCAGCTCTTCTTTTGATCAGCATCTGCTGCCTTTTCTCCAAGAGCATCCTGATACGCAGTTCTTGCTTTTTTTTCCGCCCTATTCTCGACTCTGGTACGCTATGCAGGCCCAGTATTACAGCGGCTATTACCAAACGTATCAGATGTTCGTTCAGCATGTCGTTAAGACAGCGGGAAAATATCCCAATGCGCAGATCTTCGGCTTTGATAGTCAGGACTTCACCGCTGATCTGGCCAATTACAAGGATCAGAGCCATTATCACAAAGACATTAATGCCAAAATTCTGCATCTGATGGCAGAAAAAAGCAGTTTGCTGACCGAAGCGAATCTTGCCACGTATCTCAGAGAGACTGAGGAGCTGGCTAAACGCTACGATCTGCAAGGCGTTGCCGAAATATTTCAGAAGTGCCTGAAGCCGTAAGCATCCGTAACTCTGCCCCGGAGACCCGCACAGGCTATGCTGTTTAATTCTTCTCTGTATATTGTTTTCTTTCTGCCCTGCGTCATCGCCGGTTATTTTCTCCTCAACCACTGGCGGTTCGTGACCGCAGCAACAGTTTGGCTGGTACTGGCCTCGCTGTTCTTTTACGGCTATGGGAGTGCCTCCTCTCTGCCGCTTATCACCGCCTCCATCGTGGTTAACTTCGCCTTTGGGAGCTCACTGCGCCGACAAGGCAACAAAAGTCGCCGCCTCATCCTCGCGTTTGGCATTCTTTTCAACCTCGGCCTGCTCGGTTATTACAAATACGCGCTTTTTTTTCTGGAGAATGTCAACCTGCTAGGAGCCTCTTTTCCTTTACCGCATCTGGCTCTGCCGCTCGCGATTAGCTTTTTCACCTTCCAGCAGATCGCCTATCTGGTTGATTGCAGCCGGGAGCAGGTCGGCAATCACAATTTTTTCAGCTACTGTCTCTTTGTCACCTTTTTCCCACTGCTTTCCGCTGGCCCGATCTCTCGGCATCATGAACTCATGCCCCAGTTCAGCCGTTTGCGGAACAGAGTGTTCTCCTCGCGCAATACTGCCTTGGGCATCATCTTCTTTTCCTTAGGCCTGTTCAAAAAAGTCTGGATTGCCGACCAATTTGCAGGCTGGGCAGGTGCAGGCTTTGCTGCCAAAACCCTGACGTTTTTTGATGCCTGGGGCACGGCCTTTAGCTATACGTTTCAGCTGTATTTCGATTTCTCTGGCTACACAGACATGGCCATCGGCTCTGCCCTGTTCTTCAACATCGTCCTGCCGATCAACTTTGATTCCCCCTATCAAGCAACCAGTATTCAGGAGTTCTGGCGACGGTGGCATATAACCTTATCACGCTGGCTTAGGGACTATCTGTACATTCCCTTGGGTGGCAGTAGGCAAGGTCAGTACAAAACCTGCCTGAACCTACTGCTCACCTTTCTGCTGGCTGGGTTGTGGCACGGTGCTGGCTGGACGTTTGTCCTTTGGGGATTGCTCCACGGCACAGCCTTGGTTGTTCATCGCCTCTGGAAAGGCCTTGGTCTGCGAATGCCTGCTCTTCTTGGCTGGCTTTGTACCTTTCTTTTTATCAGCACGTCTTGGGTGATCTTCCGGGCGACAAATCTGGAGGAAGGGCTGCGGGTGTTAAAGGGAATGGCCGGACTGAACGGCGTAACCTTCAGCGCAAGGATGGCAGGACTGCTGCACCACATAGGGCTGTTGGACTGGCTCGGCACCACTGGAACATTGCTTCTGCCCGGCCAGATGCGCTGGTATCTGCTGTTATTCGGCCTAGTCCTCTTCTTCCTGCCAAATTCCTGCCAGATTGGCGGGCTACAGGGTACCTTCTCTACAGAGGAAAAGGGCAATCAGCAGGGCAATAGGCTGCGCCAAACCCTCTTCCACTTTCAGCCCAACTGCTATTGGGCCTTGGTAAGCGGCATCATGTTTTCGATGGCCCTGTATCGCCTGGTTCAGATCGCCCCTTCAGCATTCTTGTATTTTAATTTCTAAATGAATACCTTCCTCTCACACAGCCCTGTTCTACAGGCCTTTATTGCTGCGTTGTTTACCTGGGCAGTCACTGCTGCTGGTGCTGCACTTGTCTTCCTTACCAAGAGGGTAAGTGAACGCTTGATGGACGCCATGCTCGGCTTTGCTGCCGGTGTAATGATTGCAGCAAGCTTCTGGTCACTATTAGCACCTGGGATCGACATGGCCGAGCAACTTGGTCAGCTTCCTTGGCTGACAGCAGCAGTCGGTTTCATGGCAGGTGGCCTCTTCATGCGCTTGACAGACAGGCTCCTCCCTCACCTGCATCCGGGCTTAGGCATGGACAAGAAAGAGGGGATTAAAACCTCGCTTCAACGCAGCACACTGTTAGTATTGGCCATCACCTTGCATAATATTCCAGAGGGCCTGGCAGTCGGGGTAGCTTTCGGGGCCGCAGCTGCACATCTGCCTTCTGCAACCCTTGGTGGAGCCATTGCCTTAACCATTGGCATTGGGCTGCAAAACTTCCCGGAAGGAACTGCTGTTGCCATGCCTCTTCGCAGAGAGGGTATGTCGCAGTGGAAGAGCTTCTTTCTCGGCCAGTTGTCTGGCATGGTCGAACCTATTGCCGCAGTTGTCGGTGCCCTATTTGTTCTCAAGATGCAGGGCATTTTGCCCTACGCCCTCTGCTTTGCTGCCGGTGCCATGATCTTCGTGGTGGTGGAGGAACTTATCCCAGAGTCACAGCGCAAATATGAACATATTGATCTGGTGACTATGGCTACCATGGTCGGCTTTACCGTGATGATGATCCTCGATGTGGCCCTAGGATAATTGGGCCTCCTTTCTCTGTAGCAAATCCCCTAGTTACCCCCCTCTTTGCCGTATTCCTATACCTAGTGTTGCGAGGCAACATGCATGCATGTTGGTCGGCAACTATTACGCATGTTGGTCTGCAACTATCACCATAGTTGAGCGGCAACTATTACCATAGTTGGTCAAGAACATCAGCTGAGTTCGGCTGTCTTGGTTATATCATGCTTGACACTCATGAGCTGAAAGAATACAGTGCATCATTATCCGATAACAATCAGCATGAATTGATGGCGTAGGCCAGCGTAAACGATAATGAGAAAGCACCTTCTTCTTACCGCATTCCTCCTGCTGAATAGCTGTAGCCGGGCGGTGCCGATACATGATATTTAGGGTTTATTATCCAGACAGCCTTTGAGGAATAATGCAGAGTTTATGGAAGCAACAAGAGGCCTTGGCCTGCGCTGATGAGCTGGCTTTGCGGGTCTATTCTTCGCGACTGCTTGGCCAGGAACCAGCCTTGGTACTGCATGGCGGTGGTAATACTTCTGTGAAGATCAAGACCACGAATGTCTTGGGTGATCAAGAGGAGATATTGTATGTCAAAGGCAGTGGTTGGGATTTGGTCAGCATTGAGGCAGCAGGCTTTGCCCCTGTACGCTTACAGCCACTCCTTAGGCTCGCACAGTTAGAGGCACTCTCTGATCCAGAGATGGTCAATGAATTACGGATCCATACAGTCAGAGCTGATGCACCGGCACCTTCGGTAGAGACTATTCTTCATGCCCTTATTCCCTTCCGTTATGTTGATCATACCCATGCAGATGCCGTAGTGACGATCACTAATACCAAGGATGGACAACAACGCATCCAGGAGATCTATGGTGAGCGTGTTGTTATCGTGCCCTATGTGATGCCTGGCTTTGATCTAGCACGCGAGGCAGGCCGCATCTTTACTGCGCAGGCTGGGCCACAATGTATTGGTATGGTGCTGATGAATCATGGCATATTCTCTTTCGGTGATACTGCACAGGAGTCCTACGAACGCATGATCAGCTTGGTGGATCTGGCAGAGAATTATCTGCGCGCGCACCAGGCTTGGGAGCTTGGCACACCAGTTGAAGAAGAGCTGCACTTTCATCGCGGTGAAGTCGCCCAACTGCGGCAAGCTGTATCAGTCAAGACAGGCCGACCCATGCTGCTCAATGTGACCAACAACCAGCGCGGTTTGGCCTTTGCCCGGCGGGCTGATGTGAGCCAGATGAGTCAGCGCGGCCCAGCCACCCCGGATCATGTTATCCGTACTAAAGCAGTACCAATGATTGGCCGAGATGTGGAGCACTACGCAGAGAACTACTGCCATTATTTCCAAGCTCACGAACCCGCAGCCAACGAGCGCAAGACCATGCTTGATCCAGCACCACGAGTGATCTTAGATCAGCATCTTGGCCTCTGTTGTGTAGGTGCATCTACGACTGAAGTAGATATCGTTACGGATATCTATCAGCATACAATGGACTGCATCCTCAGAGCTGAACAGCTTGGTGGCTGGCAGCCCTTGCCGACTAGTGATCTCTTTGCTGTGGAATACTGGGATTTAGAGCAAGCCAAGCTGAAAAAAGGGGGCAAGGCAGCTCTTTTCAGTGGGGAAATTGCCCTGATCACTGGCGCGGCTTCAGGGATTGGCAAAGCCTGCGTGCAGTCTTTCCTCAAGCGCGGTGCCGCTGTGGTGGGTCTGGATATTGATGCGCGCATTAGTGCGGTATCTTCTTCGAGCGCGTTCCTTGGTCTGCGCTGTGATATCAGCGATGAGAGCCAAGTTGCGGCAGCCTTGGATCAGACTGTACGCCATTTTGGTGGTTTGGATATGCTGGTACTGAATGCAGGCATCTTCCCAGCCAGCAAAGCGGTAGCCGAGCTGTCTGGTGCCGAGTGGAGTCGCGTACTGCATGTGAATCTGGATGCTAATCTGACCTTGCTGCGCGAAACGCATCCTTTGCTCAAGGCCGCACCCAATACAGGCAGGGTCGTAGTTATTGGCTCCAAGAATGTGCCTGCGCCTGGTCCTGGGGCAGCGGCCTACTCTGTTTCTAAGGCTGCGCTTACCCAATTGATGCGGGTTACTGCCCTTGAATGGGGTAAGGATGGTATACGTATCAATGCCCTGCATCCAAATGCGGTGTTTGACACGGGCATCTGGACAGATGAGGTCTTACAGACCAGGGCAGCCCATTATGGACTCACCGTACAGCAATATAAGACCAACAATGTATTAGGCAGAGAGGTACGCAGCCTTGATGTGGCAGAACTAGCAGCGGAGTTGTGTGGCCCGCTCTTTGCTTGCACTACGGCGGCGCAAGTGCCAGTAGATGGCGGCAATGATCGGGTGATCTGAGGAGGGGATAGGGCATGTCCCTTTGCCGCATGAGTTCTCTTTTCTGACGCAGTAGGCCCTTACAGTTAGGGGTGATATCCTGTACGCTCTTTATAGAGCATGAGACAGTTCCATCACCATACTGATAAGGAGTCTGCTATGAACAAGAAACCAGTCTGCATCGCTTCCAGCCTGCGGGCCGTGTTCAATGCAGCATCGTCAAGAGACAGCGAGGCTGTTGCTGAAGGCTTCGTTATTGGCAATGGCATCATCGCCGATCTACCACCGGATGCCATTATTGAGGACTTGCCTGATGATGCCATTACTGTGGAGGAGCAAGACACCGTAACAGGCTAAATGAAACTAGCTATGTACAATAAGAAAAGGGTCTCAGGCTACTGCCTGAGACCCTTGTATTTCCTTGTGGTAGCGGGGACCGGATTTGAACCGATGACCTTCGGGTTATGAGCCCGACGAGCTACCAGACTGCTCCACCCCGCGACGCGTGCCGAATACTATAGTCTATCCCTACCTGGCTGTCAACAGCAAAACTCCCTTGCCCTCAACTTTCTTCCTGCGACCGTATCATGCTGATCTGCGCCAGCACCTTGTCCGGGAAGGGCCTCAGCTTGCCCTGCCGGTCGATACAGGCGTGCTTAGTGAAGCCCTTGACCAGCAACAGCTCCTTTTCCTCCCGCAGGCAGCTAATCCGGTAATGGAAGCGGACAGTATGCCGGGTCAGCTCGGCCATTGAGGTGGCAATCGTGATCAGGTCGTCATAACGACCCGAGGCCTTGTAGCGCAGGTAGCACTCTGTTACCGGCAGGATGATGCCCTCCTTCTCCATCTCGCTATAGGGCAGGCCGTGACTGCGCATCATCTCGGTGCGGCCCATTTCCATGAAGCGGAGATAGTTGGCGTTATAGACCAAGCCGCCCGCATCGGTATCACCGTAGATGACCCGATACTGGAGCCGAAAGACCAGCTCGCCCAGCTCCATGCTGAGATCAGCCATGTTGCGCCTCGTGCTGGACAAAGCGGGCAAAGAACTTGGCTCCGCTCTCGATGTATTCCGCAGTCGCCTTGATGTTCGCCTCAGTGTAGCTGACTCCTGACTTCCGGCCTGCTCCCCTGGAATCATAGAGGAACATGGGCACGGGCCAGTCTTCGTGGGTGCGGCGGGCTATCGGGGTGTAGTGATCCATCGTCACTACCAAGCGATACTCCTCGCCGCGCCGATCCATCTCGGCAACAATCGGGGCAACGATCTTGCTGTCAAAGTCCTCGATGGCCTGCACCTTGTCCCGCGCTGCGCCCTGATGCCCGGCCTCATCCGGGGCCTCGACATGCACTAAGACGAAATCCTGCGTCCACAGCGCATTGAGCGCAGCCTCAGCCTTGCCCTGGTAGTTGGTGTCGAGATAGCCAGTTGCGCCCTCCACCTTCAGCACCTCCAGACCACTGCATACGCCCAGTCCCTTAAGCAGATCAACCGCTGAGATCAGGCTGCCAGTCACGCCGTAGCGCAGGCGCAGGGGAGCCATTGCCGGTTTGCCGCCTTCCCCCCAGAGCCAGATAGCATTGGCAGGGTTCTTGCCAGCGGCCAGGCGCTTCTGGTTGATCGGGTGCTCGGCCAGCACTGCCCTTGCCCCGCGCAGCAGGTCAGCAAGGTAAGCAACAGCCAGCTGCTGCTGATAGAACTCAGTCACCTCCTTGTCCATCCAGTCGTGCGGCGGCACGGTGCGCAGTCCCTCTGGCACCAGGCCTTGGTGGATGAGCAAATGGCGATAGCTCACGCCTGGATAGAGCCTGAGCTTGTCCGTGCCCCAGGCATCTTGAATGGCAGTGATCAGCTCGGCGGCCTCAGCGGTGCTGATATGGCCTGCGCTGTAGTCGAGCATGGTCAGGCAGTCGTTGTCCTCATAGCGCACTGTGACTAAGTTGCAGCGGAAGGCCGCGCCGTTCGACGGTACAGCCAGGCCCATGCTAGCTGCTTCCAGTGGTGCCCGGCCTGTGTAGCAGTTCTCTGGCTCATAGCCGAGCAGGGAGAGATTAGCCACGTCGCTGCCAGGCGGATAACCTGGCGGCACAGTGCGCACCAGCAGCGGCTCGGCCAGCGCGCAGAGCCGGTCAATAGCAGGCTTGTGCGCCGCTTCCAGCGGGGTCTTGTTGCCAAGCGCAGGAACGGGCGTGTCGCCCATGCCGTCGCCAATGAGGAGGATATATTTCATGGTGATATGTAGTGATTGGCGCAGGGGAAGACATCCTGCGTCGGTTGCTGTCCTCCAAGAAACAAGGACGGACGCGGTAGCTACGGTTCAGTTCAACTGATTGAGATAACTTGCCCAACCTACCTGCTGCGCATCGTAGAGCGGATCGCTGCGCCTGTCAACCATTTTCCTGCCTGCGTCACAGCCTGCTGTGGCGGATTCTCTTACCCTGGTGGCAGCTATCAAGGCGGCTGCTAGGCCCCTCGCTTGCATGTGCTGCTCCTTTTCAACAGCTGTGACTGAATAGTTCCGCTTTCTGACCTACAAGTGACTTGCGGTAAAGGAAGAAATGAGGCAAGATGGCACCTGTCAAAGGAGCAGGGCTTACCTGCCCGCATTAAGCACTAGCATTTCTCTAGGAGGAGTCATCATGCTACTGTCACTGAAAGACTGTCAGGCCGCTTTTGCCCAGGCAGCGCAGGCGAGAACAGTTACCATTACTGTAGATGGAGAGCACCGTGTCATCACCACGCCCTTTCCTTCTCCGGGTGACTGGCGAGATGTGTGGATCTACTTTATCATGCTGGATCGCTTCAACCGGGACGATGGTCAGCCACCAAGAAACATGCCCTATGACGCGCCCTTTGGTGAGTTCCAAGGCGGAACCTTCAATGGTGTGCGGGCACAGCTCAAGTACATCAAGGAGCTAGGTGCGGGGGCGATATGGCTCACGCCAGTGCTGAAGAATCGCCAGACTGATCCTGGCAGCTACCACGGCTACGGCATCCAGGACTTCCTCCAACCTGACCCGCGCTTTGCCTCAGAGCCAGGCAGGGAAGATGAGGAGCTACGCGCCCTGGTGGATGAGGCGCACGCCCTGGGCCTCTACGTAATCTTTGACATCGTGCTGAACCATACAGGCGATGTCTTTGGCTACAAGGACTTTGGTTCTAAAGCACCGTACCGTGAGGAAGGATACAACAACAATATCGAGTGGCGGGATGAGACCGGGCAGGCGCGGCCTGACTTCCCAATCATTGATACAGTTCCCGCAGCCCAACGTCAGCCCGATGGCTTCATCTGGCCGAAGGAGTTGCAGCACAACAACTACTTCCGCCGTAAGGGCATGGGTGGGGAACAGGGCGGTGACTTTGAGTCACTGAAGGAGCTGGTCACAGAGCTGCGTGACGACGAGCACGTCCGTCCGGTCTGCAACGCCTTGATCACTGCCTACCAGTATGCCATTGCGCGCTATGATGCGGACGGCTTCAGGATTGACACGCTGAAGTACATTGATCGCGACTTCGCCCGTATCTTCGGCAATGCGATGCGAGAGTATGCCCTGAGCATTGGCAAGAGGAACTTCTTCACCTTTGGTGAAGTCTATGACAACGAGGAGAAGATCAATGAGTTCCTCGGGCGCAATGCAGGGGATACCGACGGCATCGTTGGCGTGGATGCCGCCTTGGACTTTCCGCTCTTCTACCGCCTGCCCTCAGTGGCTAAGGGCTTTGCTCCACCGAGCGAGGTGATCGGTGTCTTCCAGCACCGCAAGGAAGTTCAACGCTTCACCATCAGCAGCCACGGTGATGCGAGCCGCTACTTTGTCACCTTCCTGGATAACCATGACATGCGCCAGCGCATCCGCTGGGCAGACAGTGATACACCTGATGCCTTTGATCAGCAGATTGTCCTGGCAGTTGCGTTGCTCTTTGGCTTGCAGGGCATTCCCTGCCTGTACTACGGCACTGAGCAGGGCCTGTGCGGTCACGGCGGCATTGACTGGTGCGTGCGGGAAGCACTGTGGGGCAAGCCTGGTGGTGGCTTTGACCGCAACCATCGCTTCTACAAGGCGATCCAGGAGCTGTCGCGCATCCGCGACGAGCAGCCTGCCCTGCGCTATGGCCGCCTCTACTTCCGGCAGCTCTCAGGGGACGGCGTGCGCTTTGGCGTGTCCCCCTTTGCGCCAGGCGTGCTGGCCTTCTCCCGCATCCTGAACGACCAGGAAGTGCTGGTGCTGGCCAACACGAGTACGCAGGATGAGTTCAATGGTTATGTGCTGGTGGACTGGCATCTGCACAAGAATGGTGATCAGCTACGGGTGCTGAACAACCCAGCTGCTCCAGCACCAGGGCCGGTGAAGACTGGCTCAGGTTTGGAAATCCACGAGGTAGATGGCGGGATCACTAGCGGCCCAGCCCGGATGATCAATGTCCGGCTGAAGCCGATGGAAGTACAGATTCTCGCCAAGTAAGTTGGTAGCAGGGGCACGGCGCGCCGTGCCCCTCCCCCTCCCCTCACGTTATCACCAGCACATCCACCAATCTACAATTGTAAGTATTGCGCAGCATCTCCTTCAAGGCAGCATACTCCAGCACCCGGATATCCAGGGTCATAATCGTTGAACCGGCAAAGCCTGGCAGGGTGATGTCACCATTCGCAGTGACGTTCACAACTGCGCCTGCTAGCCCACCCTCGGTCATATCTAGCAGGTTAAAGCGCAGGTAGTCTGCTTGGAGATCCAAGATCACCTGGATACGCAAGGTTGCCTCACCGGAAGCAGTGCCACCGGTGACGCTGACATAGGCAGTATCCTCTGCTCCAGTCAGGATTCCGATCTCTATCCCAGGGCCAAAGTTCGGGATGAGCACTGGCGTGCGTAGCGGCCACTCGTAGGTAGTGGTGCGCAGTGTACCGTGCTCGCTATAGCGGGTGCTCACCGAGACCTTGTACTCATTATTCCAGGGAAAAGGCTGACTAGGAATGTCCGGCATGAAGATGATCTCGCTATTCTCCACCTTGAGAAAGCGGGTCTGCACGGTACGACCACTCGCTGTACCCTCGATCACACACTCACCTGCACCAACCTGTTTGCGGTCAAAGTAGAGATCATCGCCCGTAAGTTGGAGCGCGCCGTTCGGGTTAAGTACATCTTTCAGATCCCACAGACTGTCCTTGGCTTTCGCAATCAGCGGCAGCTTCTTCTCCTGGGCCAGTCGTTCGGCCTGTCCATTCTTGCTCACCGTCTCAACCAGCCGTTTCGAGGGATAAAGACGCACGTTGAGCGATTCTGCCAGTGGCGGTAGCGGGTCGTCTGGGCTGTCTAAGCGGCCACTGAAGGTAACGTGGCAGGTGAAGAGGTTGGCCAGTGTCACCTGATTACCGTTGATGAGCTGTTCGCCCAGCTCGTCAGCCAGATCAAGGAAGAAACTTGTAACCAACGTCTGGGTGTAGAGCGGGTTGCGCTGCTCCATGCGGGCCGCCAGCTCATCGTTGCCCAGCACTGCTCTGGGGACATGCCGGGGCACATAGGACGGCGGGGAGGTTAGGGCATTGACTTCTGGTCGCCAAAGTATCGTGGTCATAGCTGCTCTCCAGTCTTGAGGTTAACTGCGCTGCATGACTTCTGAAACACCTTGAACAGGGCAGAATAGGAAAGAGGCAGCAGCTTGTCAAGAAAAATGCGCAGCAGGCCGACAAGAAGATGATCGCTCGTACATCCTCAAGATCATCGGCGATGCTCGAAAGAGATGATCGCCGTACATCCTAGAGACCATCGAGCGTAGGTCGCTCAGACCATCGAGCGATGATCTCAGGGACTATCGCTCGTACATCCTAAGGATCATCGGCGTACATCCCAGGGATCTACGGCGATGATCGAAAGAGAAGATCGGCGATGATCTCTTGGTGGGCCGCTGCCAGGGTAGTTGTTCGGCAAGGCTGCTTGTCTTTTCAGAACAGACGTGACACAATATGAATACCACGCGGTACCGCCTACAAGATAGGCATCAGATAATTGCCTGCACAGGGAGAACACCATGAAAACACCACTGACAGAACTGCTTCTTATGAGCGCGCTGCTGACGGCAAGCTCTGCGCAGGCGGCAAGCATCACTGTGGATGGCACGATCTGCACCTTGCATGATGCCATCACCGCAGCCAACACCGACACGGCCAGCGGCGGCTGCGCAGCTGGTTCAGGAGAGGACAGCATCATTCTTCAGCAGGATGTGCTACTGACCGCGCCGCTGCCGCAGATCAGCAGCGCGATCACCATTGAAGGCGGCGGGCACACTATTAGCGGTAATAATAGTAATGATGTAGGCTCTGTATTGCGCGTTGCTAGCACCGGTATGCTCACGCTCAATAATACCATAGTGACTGGCGGAAGTGCGCTCTATGACGACAACGGTATTATGGGTGGCATAGGCGGTGGGATTCATAACTATGGCGGTACGCTCACGCTAACTAACTCCACACTCAGCCGCAACTGGGCCTACAACGGTGGCGGTGGGATTTACAGTGCCTCTGGTACAGTCATCCTGAACAGCTCTGTCCTCATCGACAACAGTTCCTACTCCGGTGGCGGTGCTGGGATTCACAACGCCTCCGGCACGCTCACGCTGACTCACTCCACAGTCACTAGCAACTCTACAGAGTCCAGCGGCGGTGGGATTTATAACGGCTCCGGCATAGTTACGCTGACTCACTGCACGGTCAGCGACAACTCGATCGACTACAGCAGTGGCGGGGGGATTGCCAACAACTCCGGCACCGTCACGCTGACTAACACCACAGTCAGCGGCAACCAGACCGACTACGGAGGCACTGGCGCGGGGATTGGCAACGGAGGCACGCTCACTCTGACAAATTCCACAGTCAGCGGCAACAGTGCTCTCTCCTTAAACGGCATGGGCGGGGGGATGTACAACTCAGGCACGGTCACACTGACTAATTCTACAGTTAGCGACAATAAGGCCTACGGCGGCGGCGGGATGTACAACTCAGGCACGGTCACACTGACCAACTGTACAATCAGCAGCAATGAGGCCAGAGGAGAAGGCCCCGGTGGGATTGCCAACTCCGGCACGCTCACACTGACGAACTCAACGGTTAGCGGCAACTCGGCAGTCGACTACTACGGCGGGGGGGTTTACAACGGTGGTGGTACGGTCACGCTGCGTAGTTCCATTATTAGTGGCAATAGTGGTAGCCCCGCAAACGAAGTCTATCGCTATGACGGAACAATCACTACGGATAGCTATAACCTGTTCGGCCACAACGGTGAGACCAACGCGCAGGCCTTCTTCGGTTTCACCCCTGGAGCCACGGATAGCACCGCTACCAGCGATGGCGGCACACCGACTGCGCTGGCCGCTCTTCTCAGCCCCTTGGCCAACAACGGCGGCCCCACGCAGACCCACGCCTTAGTTGCGGGCAGCCCGGCGATTGACCTGGACACCGCGTGCAGCACCAACCTAACCACAGACCAGCGAGGCCATGTCCGCCCAGAGGGCACAGGCTGCGATGCCGGTGCCTTTGAGTTTGCTCCTGACGACACGGACAGCGACGGCATCGCGAATGCCACGGATAACTGCCCCACCACGCCTAACGCTGACCAGAAGGACAAGGACGGCGACGGCATCGGTGATGCTTGCGACGCAGTTGATGACCGCGTGAACATGGCTCCCATCTACAAGCTGCTGCTGAAGCGATAGCCCACCGCTCCCCAGCATCGTCAGGAAATGTAGCTCCATTGCCTGAACTGCTCCTGCAACGCCGGGTCATCCTTGAAGGCAAGGTAGAACAGATACTCCGGCGCGATGTCCAGCTCGTTCTTTTGCCTATGCCATGCTCATAAGCAGCAGCCCTTCAACATGATTGAAATGTCTGTCTAATGTGCAGAGTGGCAGGCCGTGCTGCAAGGCAGACGCAGCTATCCAGATGTCATTGGTCGGAATCGGCGTGCCTTTCTGCCTGAGCCGGTTGAGGACAGAGCTGTAGTGCTCGGCGGTCTCCTCGTCTACCGGATACAGAGCAACTCGCGGCGAATCAAGAAAGATGCCCAGCTCCTGCCTGTTCTTCTGCTCTCTGCTGCCTGCGCGGAAGCCGGAGAGCAGCTCGCCGACAGAGACGGACGAGATGCCGATATGCGCCACCCGGCGCAGCAGGCGGACTGTCTCCGCATCGCCCCGCATGGCGGCAGAGTAGATATTGGTGTCGATCAGTACCCTGTTCACTGCCACAGCTCCGGGTCAATCCGCCGTTCCGCGCTGATGCTGCCTTGGATGCTGCTGAACTCCTCTTCCGTCCATGCGCCGAAAAGGCTGTCAAGGTCGTCATGCTCCGCCGTGAACCGCTTCTCCTTCTCAAGGCCGAGATGCTGCCGCAGCGTGTCCAGAACGAACTGACTGACGCTCTTCCGCGCTGATGCGGCCCGCTGTTTCAGCAGAGCCGCGAGCTGCTCGTCAACACTCTGTATTGATAGTGATGCCATGATATGCCTCCTTAGTTAAGGTTACTCCTCCCCCAGCATCCTGATCCGTACCGTCGGCGCAGCCACGGTATCCAGCGCGTCTATCTCCCGCAGGGCAGCAGCCACCGCCTCTTCCTTAGCTGTGTGGGTGAGGATAACCACCGCCACCGGCTCGTTCTCCCGCCGTCCCTTCTGGATGACCGACTCGATGCTGATGCCGTGCTCGCTGAGGATGGCGGCGATCTTGGCCAGCACGCCGGGCTTATCTAACGCTGTGATGCGCAGGTAGAAGGGGCAGGCCAAGGCCGAGAGCGGCGCGATGGGACGGTCAACGATCTGCTCTGGCAGATAGGAGAGCGCAGGCACCCGCCCGACGGCTCCAGCGGCGATATTGCGGGCGATGTCGATCACATCCGCTGCCACTGCGGAGCCAGTCGGCAACCTGCCTGCGCCTGCGCCGCTGAGGATGATGCTGCCGGTCAGGTCGCCGCAGAACTCCGCTGCGTTGTTGGCCCCGCTGATCGAGGCGAGCAGGTGCGCGGTCGGCACCATGGTCGGATGCACCCGCGCCTCAATCGCCCCGCCCACATCCCGACTGACGGCCAGCAGCTTAATCCGGCAGCCGAACTCGCGGGCGAACTCGATATCCACCGGCTCTATCGTGCTGATGCCCTCAGTGGCGATCTGCTGCGGGCTGATGTTCATGCCGTAGGCAATGGTCATCAGGATGGCCAGCTTGTGAGCGGTGTCGATACCCTCCACATCATAGGTGGGATCGGCCTCGGCAAAGCCCAGTCGCTGCGCCTCACGCAGGGCCTCGGCAAAGGGCAGCCGCTCCTCAGTCATGCGGGTGAGGATGTAGTTGGCCGTGCCGTTGAGGATGCCCATCACCGCCAGCAGCTTGTTAGCCGCCAGCCCTTCTTTCAACGCCTTGATCAGCGGGATGCCGCCGCCCACGCTGCCTTCAAAGCCGACCTCCACGCCCTTGGCTGCGGCTGCGGCGAACAGCTCCTTGCCATGCTGCGAGAGCAGGGCTTTGTTCGCCGTGACCACGTGCTTGCCCGCAGCTATCGCCTTGAGGATGCACGTCCGCGCTGGTTCTATGCCGCCGATCAGCTCGACAAAGATATGAATGCTGGGGTCATTGATCAGCGCGTCTGCGTCTTTGACCAGCTCTACTCCGGCCAGCTGCTGTGGCAGGCTGCTCAGGGAGCGGGCGGCGATCTTGGTCAGCTTGAGGGAGAGGCCGCTGCGGTGCAGGATGCGCTCATGCTGGGAGCAAAGGGCTTCGGCCAAGCCGCTGCCCACGGTGCCAAAGCCGAACAGCCCTATATTGATTGTCTGCATAGTAGTTCCATCAGGTTGGGGGAGAAAGGGGATGCAGCCCCTGTTTTTACCCTCTTTGCGCCTGCTTGTCAAAAGGATGCGCCGCATTTCCGCTGGCGTTGGCAGCGTGGCTGCGGTATAGTCTGGCGGTGTAGCAGCCCATGCGCAATCAGGGAGGCAGCACCTCCCTTCACATCCTTTTTCCTTCTATTATATAGAGAGGTCAGCATGAACATCCTCACCTTTGGACCCAACGGCAGCGGCAAAGGCACTCAGGGCGCAATCGTCAAAGAGAAGTACGGCCTTGATCACATCGAGTCCGGCGCGATCTTCCGCGAGCACATCAAGGGCGGCACTGAGCTGGGCAAGAAAGCGAAAGCCTACATTGACCGGGGCGACCTCGTGCCGGACGAGATCACCGTGCCGATGGTGCTGGAGACTTTGGCTAAATCCAAGGATAAAGGCTGGCTGCTGGACGGCTTCCCGCGCTCGCTGGAGCAGGCTAAAGCCTTGGACAAGGCCCTGACTGAATCCGGCATGGCCCTCGACTATGTGGTTGAGATCACGCTGGAGCGGCAGATTGCCAAAGAGCGGATCATGGGCCGTCGGCTTTGCGCCAATGACAACAACCACCCGAACCACATCGCCTTCGCGGCGATCAAGCCGGTGGAGAAGGACGGCAGGTTAGTCTGCCGGGTCTGCGGCGGCGAGCTGAGTGCGCGTGCTGATGATCAGGACGAGGCAGCCATCGGCAAGCGGCATGACATCTACTATGACGACAAGACCGGCACTATGGCCGCAGTGAATTACTTCAAGCAGAGCGGCAAGGCCAAGGTGATCTCGGTGGATGGCTCCAAGGCGATTAAGGAGGTCTCGGCGGAGATATTGGGTAAGCTGGTGTAAGGGCGGGTTGTTGCAAGGGGGCGGACGTGGTGTTCCGCCCTTTCGTTGAACGGTCAACAATTCAGAAAGACACAATGACCTTATTTCCTTGCAGCTGGCTCAATGGCAAGGTGGAAATGTCTGAAGAGCGGGAGCAGCATATTGCGGAACGGCATCCTGATTTCTTGCCGGAGCACCGCGCATTGATTGCCGAAACGCTGGCTGACCCTGATCAAATCCGCCGCAGCGTTCGTTTCGGCAGTGCAAGGCTGTTTTCCCGCTGGTATGCTGATCTGAAGAATGGAAAGCATGTGGTTGTCGTGGTGGTGAGCGAGATTGCAAACGAACGGCATTGGATCATCACGGCCTACATAGCCAGGAAACTGACAGAAGGAGAAGCGGAATGGCAGAGAAATTGATTTTCAAGTACGACCGCGAGGCTGACATCCTCCATATTGATAAATGTCTGCCCTATGCCGAGCAGGAATCAGAGGAAATGGGAGATGATGTGGTGGCAAGGTTGAATCCGCACACCAACGAGATTGAGAATTTAGAGGTGCTCTTTTTCTCGGCAAGGCTTTTGCGGAATGAGCTGCTTGAACTGCCGGTCAGTGCGGAGTTTCAGTTTGCGGGCAGGCAGATGAGTGGCTTGGCGGGGCACTAACTCGCCAGAAGTCCCAGCGGAGATACTGAGCAAGTTGGCGTAAAGGCGGGTTGCAAGGGGCGGACGAGGTGTTCGCCCTTGATCCGCATCATCGATCATAACGCTTATGTCTCTCCGATGTAAGCACTATGATCGGTACGATGTGCGAGCTTACATCGATGCGATCTAAGCACTATCATCTCTGCGATGTAAGCGTTATCATCTCGGAGATGTAAGTGCTATGATCTCTCCCGCTATGGCAGCATCATAAATCGCAGCATGGTGGCAAGGCCAAGGCGATTAAGGAAGTCTCGGCAGAGATACTGGGCAAGCTGGCGTAAAGGCGGGTTGGGGAAAAGGGGTGGACGTGGTGTTCGCCCTGCATAATTAGATACCATAGTGATGAATTCAAATATCAAGCAAAAATACCTGCGGCACTTAGACGAACTGATTAGCGAAGCCCAATCATTGCCGATTGGTTCGAGACGGGAACGTGTCTATACGCCTTGTTCCGGTAACGAATCCTATGAAACGGTAGAATTCTTAATGTTTGCTGAGTTTGTGCAATGGCGAACTTCTGCTGCTTCCGTTCTTGATGCGGTAGTTCCACGCACGAGCATCCACAGGAAAGCGGTTGACGCATTTCCTGATTTAAAGAACAATCTTTATAGCCGAAACTATGGGGTTTCTTTCTTAAAGTCCATTCGTCACGCCTTCGAACAGGGTTTGTTTGAGGACATATCTTCACAAATCGATGCGGAGATAAGCGCGGAGTATCTTAATCAGGCCGAAGCTCTCCTTTCCTATTCAAGGCCATCTGATCGCGGTGAGGTTGCTGCTGCGGTAATCACAGGTGCTGTTTTAGAGCATGGGTTGAGAATGCTTTATGGCAAGCTGGAGCCAAAGGAGCCTGTTGAGTCAGACGGGAAGGCTCTCACCTTGGGTGGTCTCATTGAAGCTCTAAAGAAGAGAGCAGTCTTCAATGAACTGACGGCAAAGCATCTAAGAGCGTGGGCAGATATAAGAAATACTGCTGCTCATGGGAGGTTCGACGAGTTCACGCGACCACAAGTTGAGAAAATGGTTGCAGGTGTCACTGATTTCTTAGCACGACATGGATAACCCTATGTACTATATCACCGAAACAAACAAATCATTCGACCAATCCGCCGCAGACCTTGAAGCGGCAGTTAAGCAGCACGGCTTTGGTGTGCTGCATGTCCACGATTTAGGCAGCACGCTCCGCAGCAAGGACATTGCCTTTGACCAGCACTGCAAGGTGTTTGAAGTCTGCAATCCTGTGCAAGCCGGAAAGGTTCTGGCAACCGACATGCGCCTGAACATGGCCCTACCCTGCCGTATTTCTGTCTTCACCGAGAACGGCACGACGAAGATAGGCACCATCAGGCCAGTGCAGATGCTTTCCATGCTCTCGCAGGAGGCAGCCTTGGCGCAAATCGCCAGCGAGGTTGAGGCAAAGATTATCCAGATGATTGACGAGGCGAAGTGAGGCCTGAAGCACGACATCAACAAAGCTGAGAGGTGAACAAACATGGACGCAGCAGCCTTAATTCAAACCAGCCTTGCTGAATCCAAGCGGGCCAAAGATGCCTTTGCCTCTGAGTCATCCGGCAAGCTGATCGAGCTGGCCGAGATGATCACCGCCAGCTTCCGCAGCGGCGGCAAGTTGCTCATTTTCGGCAACGGCGGCAGCGCGGCAGATGCCCAGCATGTGGCAGCGGAGTTCGTCAACCGCTTCCTGCTCAACCGCCCGCCTTTGCCCGCCATCGCCCTGACCACCGACACGTCAATCATCACAGCGGTGGGCAACGATTTTTCCTACGATCTGATCTTCGTCAAGCAGGTGCAGGCCCTTGGCAAGCCCGGCGACGTAGCTCTTGGCATCACGACTTCCGGTACTTCGCCCAACGTGGTGAAGGCATTGGCTGTCGCCAAGGAAATGGGTCTGAGAACTGCCGCGCTCACCGGTGGCCTGAACATCAAGCCAAATGGCGTGGTGCAGCATTGCGATCTGCTGCTGAATGTGCCGTCCAGCTCCACGCCCCGCATTCAGGAAGCGCATCTCTGGATTGAGCATCTGCTCTGCGAGATAGTGGAAAGAGAGATGTTCGGGGATATGAAGTAGCCTCTTGCCGATTCCAACATGAAATCGGCAAGGGCGCAGACAAAATGCACTATTGCGCTGTGGTAGCTACTTGAATAGTGTATTTTCCAGTATTCGCCGCACCAGCACATGCCATAATGGTATATGAACTTGCAGAAATACCCGGAACGTTAAGTGTGGCTTGATCAGATGTATTGTCAGCACTGTTTGCTATCACTTGTGCTGAGGCGTTATATAACTTGATAGATGGAACAGTGCCGATTCCTGCTACTGTAACCTTCAGGTTCACGCCAGAGTTAGCGATATCGATCGGATATTCATTACAGACCCCTGGCTTGAGAAATTTGCTTTCCGTTGACAAGGTGGTTTGCCCGTTAAGACGCAAGGAGAAGTAAGCTGGATTATCGCTCCCTGGCCAGCCGGTGCCAAAATAATCCTTTTCGTTACTGTAGGGTGCTCGCACCCGCCCAAGAAGCCCACGACTGGACATTGTACCCCATACCTTGATGGTGTTGGTCAGTTTACCAGTCCGGTCTTTCTCTGCCATAGCTTGGGCAAGAATGGCATCATAGAAGTCAGACGACTTATTTCTGAAACCGCCTGCTGGTGAGAAATAATACATGCCCCTATAGACGTATGGGAGTGCCTTCTTTTTAAGAATCTGCGTGAGATCGTAGAGATAACCTCCCCAGATTTCACCCGTGTAATGCTCTTCAGGGAAGCAATAAGTAATTGTCTCCTCGCTACCTTCTGGTGTTTCTTCAACGCAATGATCTGGATCTGGCCAATCAACATCTGCGGGATACATTCTGGTGTTGTCAAGATTTCTAACGTATTCTTCTGGACTCCATGCCCAAACCACATCCCCCATTTTGGGACTTTTTGTGAACAAATAGGCAAACCAGTCAGCATTGCCTTCGCCCATAGCTCTTCCGTATCCATTCACTGCGCCACCAAATTGCCTATCAAAGTAACTCCATTCCATCATGGCGTGGGTAAATTCATGCATAACCACGCCATCATCAAGAACGAAATCTTCTGAATCAGGACCACAGGTGTTTTCGTCACCAAACGCAAAACCTGGTGGATAATTAGGAAGCAATTCTGGGGAATAATAAGCATTACACATTTTGACGTTGATTCCAACCGGAATTGATAATGTATAGAAATAATCAGGTCTTTTTGGGCCATATTTTGTGACAACATTATTTTTCCACCATCCCCAAACCCTGTTCATCCTATAGTAAATATTAACGGCATCAAACCAAGGTTTTTCCCTGCCATAAGGATTATAAAGAAATCTTAGGTTTGGAGCGTAAGGATCATCTCCGTAGCTATCACTCTCATCATCATATATATCGGCATGTTTTCCCCACAGCCCTCCTGTAAAATAATCCTCCTGTTCTGTGAACAGGCTTGGGAGACGAACCACCGAAAGCTTGTTATCCAGCCAAGCTTTGTTATTTTTATAAACTCTGCCGTAACCCGTGCGAAGCGACACAATTTCATTGTTTTTGTAGAGTACCTTCGCATCTTGGGCATCAATAAAATACACCCAGAAACCAAAGGGATCTTTTGAGGACACCGTTACTTTCCAGATAAAATAATACTTATCATTAATTAACTCAATCATCTCCTCAGCGCGGGCTTCGCCAAAAGATGCGCCGCTTTGGACACTTGCTTTGAGATCATCCATAACTGTTTTCACAGCCTTTTCTTGGGAAATTTCTCGGCTGTTAACAGGTGTTACTTCACTCGCATAACTGCTTTGCGCCATTGTTACTTGGCCGTTTTTGTTAGAATGGACAAGCATAATCGCATTATTGACAGGAACGTCGCCATACATTTGCTGTAACCTGACATGGCTCCTGTCTTCTTCATTGTCAACCCGCAAGGTTTTTATATTTGCCAGATCGCTACGAAGTCCGAAAACTTCACTGCTTTCTTTCAGAAAGCTCTTGGCGACCTTCTCTGGATCACTCCCATAGCTTTTCGATCTGCTCCCATACAGTGTCTTAACTGCGCCGCTTCTCCGATCAAGATTTGCTTTCCATTCACTTCCTTGCGCTGCGTTCAACTTCTCAACGCTGCGGAGAGCTGTATTCATGCTGCTTTTCTCGGAACTTCCCGTCTGGCTTGGGGCAGAAGTTTCTCCATAATGCTCAACAAGCTCAATGCTTCCCTGGGCGGATGCAGTTCCTAGCAGACTGGCAATAATTATTGGCGAAAGCAACGCGGCACTTTTCTTCATTTGAGACCTCTCTTGGTTTATCTTTTTAGAGCAGATGTTGGCTACTACACAACGGACTCAGCTTTATATCGTTTTGGCTGAAATGTCAATATAATCATACGGACCTTTTTGGAATATTTCAAGAAAATTAAGAAAGATCAATTGTTTTTAGCATAAGATCGCAATTGCCCTGCCGCTAAAAAAAGGCTAAGATTGCCGAGATGAATAGTACGGGCCGACCAGCCTTGACATGAACCTGCAACTCCGTCTTTTTCATGACCCAGCAATCTATCTCCCCCATCGACTTCACCAGCCTCAACACCTATTCCCTCCACGAGCGTCATTCCAAAGTGACGGTGGCGGATTTCGCCCAAGCTGCAAAGCCGGGAATGACTGTGCGGGAATTGATCGCCAATTTGCCAAAACAGCTCGCAGGCAAGGATTTCCCAGAGTTGATCGAGCGGATTGCCGCAGCGGTGACGCAGAAGCGGCCTGTGCTGGTCGGCATGGGTGCGCATGTGATCAAAGTCGGCTTGGCTCCGATTCTGATTGATTTGATGGAGCGGGGAATTATCTCTGCGCTGGCCTTGAACGGAGCTGGCATCATCCATGATGCGGAAATTGCGATGGTTGGCCGCACCTCTGAAGAGGTTGCCAACGTGCTTGGCGCAGGTGCCTTTGGTGCGGCGCGGGAAACCGGCGAAGTTCTCAATCAAGCGATCAACCAAGGAGCAAAAGAGGGCATCGGTTTGGGCGAGGCGGTGGGCAATGCTCTGCTTCAGCAGAATTTCCCCTTTAACGGCCAAAGTTTGCTGGCGCAGGCGCGGCGGCTTGGCATTCCCGTGACCGTGCATGTGGCGATGGGCACGGATATCATTCATATTCACCCGGCGGCGGACGGCGCGGCCATCGGCCAGTGCAGCCACCACGATTTCCGCGTCTTCTGCCGCTTGGTCAGCGGGCTGGAAGGCGGGGTGTATCTCAATCTCGGCTCGGCGGTGCTGCTGCCGGAGGTCTTCCTCAAGGCCCTGACCGTTGTCCGCAATCTTGGCCATGTGGCGCAGCGTTTTACTACCGCTAACTTTGATTTTATCCGCGCTTATCGGCCCGCAACCAACGTGGTGCATCGGCCCACGCTCGAAGGCGGCAAGGGTTTCAATTTCACCGGCCACCATGAGCTGATGATTCCGCTGCTGGCGGCGGCAATCGTGGATAAACTGGCTTGTTCTTAATAATGCAACGGTTTGCTTGAATTTTTCGTCGTTTGCAACGCGCAATTTGCCTTTTAAATCAAGACGATTCACGTTTAAATCATGGCAATTTACACTCCAATCGCAACGTTTCACACTTAAATCAGCCCGATTTACATTTGAATCAGGGCAATTCATGCGTACATCGTCGTGATTTCAATTTGAATTGGAACGATTTACATTGAAATCAGAGTAATTCAAATGTGAATCAGGCCGATTTCAATGTGAATCAGGATAATTTAAGCGTGAAACGTTGCGATTCAAGTGTAACTTACCCTGATTTAAATTGAAATCAAGCCGTTTTTAGTGTGAATCGGGCCGATTTAAGCATGAAAAGTTGCGATTCTAATGTGAATCAGGACGATTTAACTGGGGTTTCAGCCAGACGGGGTGGGGTTTGCGGCGCATGATGCTGGCAACGGTGCGCAAGCAGCTGAGTTTGCTGCGGGTGGCGGTGGTTATGGACAGGTTGAGGGATGTTTGATATAGTTGGGTTCTTTTTAGCCTATTTCATGAGATTCTGCTATTTGCTGAGAGGACAACTCAACGCAGAAAATATAGCGAATGGCGGACTACTATGTATTTCTACCAAGCAATAGAGGTGATATATGAAGAAGAGTGTTCAAATGAGGCATCTTAGCTGTCCTATGCATCCATTGAACCCATCTTGGCAGGCTTTAAGTCAAATAGATTCAGTGAGCAAAGAGATATTAGACCTTGCCATATATCTATTGCAGCTTGGCAGTTTTGCCGAAAAAGAAATAGATGATTATATGAATGCAGGTGTCAGTTTAGACTCCCATATCTTGGGGAATAATCCAATGTTAGACACAGCGTTAGATTTGTTAGGGATACCTTCTGATAATACTGCCCAGATCGGACAGTCTCATGAAAACAGCTTTTGTCGAGATTATATCAAAGATGTTTTTATAGAGACAATCGTAGAAAAAGAAGATTACGCTTCCTTCTTGAAGGAGGTAACTAAGATTAAAGACATCATAAAGGAGAAATAAAAATTAAGCGTAACCTTCACAGATTTCAACTCACCCGATGAAGTGCAGAAAGCATACAGCATCACGTATGCTGAAGAGGTGGAAGCATGAATATAGATGACGTTACAATCGGCAGGAGAAATGTAATTTTTAAAAATAGATGACAGAATGACCAAGCAAGAGCATATCCAATACTGGCTTGAAAGTGCCCTGCATGATTTGGACACTGCCGAAAGCATGTTTGCTTCCGGCAAATATGACTGGTGCCTCTTTATCGGCCATTTGGTCTTGGAGAAAACGCTCAAGGCAGTTTTTGTTGACCGTAACGATAATAACATGCCGCCTAAAATCCACAGTCTCGTCAGGCTGGCTGATCTTTCCGGCCTTGAATTAAGCCGGGAGCAAAAGAACCTCCTCGATAAAATAACGGACTTCAATCTGCAAACCCGTTATCCAGATTACAAACTCGATTTCTACAAACGCTGCACCAAAGAATATGCCAGCGAATATTTCTCGAAAATTAAGGAGCTTCATCAATGGCTATCCTCCCTGACAAAATAAGCAAAATTATATCCAGCTATCTTGGCGCGTTGAACAGCAATAACATTCCCGTCAAAGAAGCGGTTCTTTTCGGCAGTTATGCAACAGGAACGCAGCAAGAATGGAGTGATATAGATATTGCCTTAGTTTCTGACGTGTTCATCGGCAACATAATGGATGACAAAGATAAAATCAGAGACATCACTCTGTCTATCAGCAGTGAAATTGAAGTGCTGCCGTTCGCTACCGCTGATTTCAACCTGCATAATCCATTTGTCAAAGAAATTCTGAAAACAGGAATCCGGCTGATTTGAAGGAAAGAGACGCACTGGAAGAATGAATCCCTATCAGGCACTTGTGACCAGCATTCTGCACAAATACGCGACAGGAAGAATCATTGAAAGGCAGAGTTATTAGCAACAGATTTCAGTTCGCTCAATGAAGTGCAGAAAGCATACAGAATGAAAAGTTTATCGCAAGGAAGAGTAATATGAGTCCATCCTACCATCACGGTTACGTGTGCAGCAAATTGATTGCGGCGTTAAGTTTCGTACCGGACATCACCGTCTTCACCGAATTGACCTTGCAAATTGAAGACAATGATTATATTCCTGATATTTGCCTATATCCTAAACGCGAAGTGAATCTGACCGGAAAAGATATACTCCGCATGACCGAAATGCCGTTGGTGGTCATAGAAATTCTCTCGCCAACGCAGATTGTCCAAGATATTTTAGATAAATTTGATCGCTTCTTTCAAGCTGGGATTCGCTCATGCTGGCTTGTGATCCCGTTTGCGCAAACAGTGAGTGTCTATCAGTCAATCAATCAGGCAACGGTGTTCCACAACGAAAAGATTCACGATTCTGTATCGCAGATCGAGATTGAATGGCAGGCGGTCTTTTCTTGATAGCACATTATGGCCTTCACAGACTTCAACTCGCCCGATGAAGTGCAGAAAGCATACAGCATCACGTATGCTGAAGAGGAATTTCGGTACAAAAATGAATGCGCACGAAGAAAAAGGGCTGATCGCCTCGGTTGAAAACGAGGAATGGACTTCTGTCAGCGATTTGAATTCTTTTAAAAAGAGACTGATGCAGGCCGCTGCCGAACAGAAAGTCTTGTTTGACAGTCTATTGAAAAAATGGGGCAAAGTTTCTGCTTCCGAGGCAGAAAAAATTCTGGAAGAGCGTGAATCTGTAGAGCCAGAGGCAGATTTATCCCCGGAACTTATCAGCATCCTGAAAAAACGGATTGCGCAACGCGGAAGTAACAGGCAATAACATGGCCGCACGAGATTTTGATCATTTACGATGCGGAAAAAGAGGCAGTGACAGAATGGAGAAAATAGACCGTTACCGTGATTATATCAGAGAAGTGATTGGCCGCCACAGCGTTCCTCCAGCATACGGCGATGCCGAGATGCAGCAGATTTTTGATGCGGAACACGATCATTATCAACTTGTTCATACCGGATGGCATGAAACGGAACGTTTGTATGGCTGTGTTCTTCATCTGGATATCAGAGACGGCAGAATCTGGATACAATACGATGGCACGGAAACCGGCATTGCAGATGAGCTTGCCGAACTTGGCATCCCGAAGGAAGATATCGTGCTGGCTTACCAGCCGCCGTACAAAAGACCGTACACAGGATTCGGGCCAGAGGGAATAAAACATGCCTGATCCCCAACACATCGCCGCGCTTGAGCAAATCATCCGCGCCCGCCGCTCTGTCCGCAGCTTTTCCGGCCAAGTCCCGGATGAAACCTTGCAGAAGATCGTTGAATCTGCTTTATATGCGCCGTATGCCGCCGGAACCGGCATTCCGTTCAAGGACATCAGGCGGATTTTCATCTTCCGGCAGGGCACGGCGGCCATGACGCAGGCGCAGGAGATCATTCAGGAGCATCTTCGCCGCAGCGCGTTCAAACTGAGGATTGCGGCATTGTTTAACAGGAAGATGCGAACCTTGGCTGGGCGGGTTAAGGCTTCGGCAGAGAAAGGCATCCCAGGTTTGCGTGAAGGTTCGCTGATTGTCGCCGCAGAAAAGAAAGGCTTTCCTTCCGTTGAAGCGCAGTCCTTGGCGCATGTGCTGCAAAACATGTGGCTGACCGCAACGGCGCACGGAGCCGGCCTGCAGCTCCTTTCTCTCACCGGCGGGCTGGCGAAAAACCAACGATTCATGCAGCTGCTCGGTCTGCCGCCCAAAGAATGGGCCTTGTCCGGCTGCGTTATCGGCATTCCCAAGCAGATTCCAGCAGTGCGGGAAGAACGCAACGCGAACGATTTCATCTTCTGGCTGGAATAAGCCAATTTCACAACTCATCTTGCTATGAAACAACATATCCGCATCGGCACCCGCGCCAGTTTGCTGGCTGTCACGCAGTCCACTTGGGTGAAAAATCAAATTGAACGGCAGCATCCTGGCACCACAGTGGAGCTGGTGAAGATCATCACTAAAGGCGACAAGATTCTTGATGTGCCGCTGGCAAAAGTGGGTGGCAAAGGGCTGTTTGTCAAAGAAATTGAAGACGCGCTCTTGGACGGACGGGTTGATCTGGCGGTGCATTCGATGAAAGATGTGCCTGCCGAGCTGCCTGCGGGTTTGCATGTGGCCATCGTGCCGGAACGCGAAGTGCCTTTTGATGCTTTTATTTCGGTGAAATATAAGACGCTGGCAGAGCTTCCCAAAGGCGCGGCCATTGGCACCTCCAGTCTGCGGCGCAAATCGCAGCTTGCGGCTATTCGCCCTGATGTGCAAATTCATGATCTTCGCGGCAACCTGGACACCCGTTTGCGTAAGCTGGATGAGGGCGTGTATGATGCGATCATCCTTGCAGGCGCGGGATTGAACCGTTTAGGAATGCAAAATCGGATCACCGCCCTGTTTACCTCGGAACAGATGCTCCCGGCTATTGGCCAAGGCGCGTTGGGCATTGAGCTGCGCGAAGCGGACAACGATTTGCTGGCCGGACTTCAGTTTCTCCATCATGCGGACACAGCAGCGGCTGTGGCAGCGGAAAGGGCGTTTCTTCTCCGCTTGGAAGGCGGCTGCCAAGTGCCGATTGGCGGCTTTGCGACGGTTGCAGGCAATACGGTGAAATTGACTGGACTTATTGCTTCCTTGGATGGCGAGAAGGTTTTTAAAGAGCAGCTTGCCGGGCCGGTTGCAGAGGCAGCAAAAATTGGCAAAACGTTGGCTGAGAAGCTGCTTGCCGCTGGTGGAAAAGCGGTTTTGGATGAGGTGTATGCGGGGTGAAATTGATAACAGCTTGCCTGCATGAAGCCGCAGCAGAAGTGTTGAGCCGGATGAACACGACAAGCTGTCAATGTAGCGCAGCAAAGCTCCGCTTCGTTTGCAAAGGCGTGCTTTTTGAGTTTTTCTTTGCAGTTTCTGGCAATTGAATCGAGACAGAGCGCGTTTGCAACGCCTCGTTTCACACTTAAATCGCTCCGATTCCAATTGGAATCAGGGCAATTCACATTGGAATCAAGCCGATTTCAATTGAAATCGTCCCGATTTCGGTCGAAAACGAGGCGATTTAAGTGTGAATCGTGTCAATTTCAATTGAAATTGGGGCAATTCAAGTGTGAATCAAGGTGATTTAAATTGGAATCAGGCTGATTCAAGTCGGAAACGGGGCAATTCCAATGTGAATCGTGTTAAAGTCAATTGGAATCAAGGCGATTCCAATTGACTTTGGGGCGATGCAAGCGGGGAATCGGGCGGCGCAGCCGTGAACTGAGCCGTTTGCTTGCGTAGGTCTGATTGAGTGTAACGAAATCAGACAATTTGAGAAAGGAGTTGTCCGCTTTCGTTGCGCTTAAGCATATCTGTTGACTTAGAAGTTGCTGGCCGCTGACAAAAAGGTGGTTTTGGATGAGGTGGCTGCATGAATTGTCATAAAATGATGCGGATACGCATTGATTTCTAGGCTATAGGGACGCATTGCAGAACTGATGTGTCCCCTCTCTTCTTAAACGGAAAAATATGCTGGAAAAAATATTTTTGAATCTTATCGAAAAGATAATCAAAGTCCAAGAATCACATAAAATATCTCCCGGACAAGAATCTTTTCTCTCTCGTAATTGGGAGTTTATTTTCTCAGATTTTGAAGGCTGGACAGTTCTGTATTGTTCAGCGTTCAGACATGATGGATATTGGCTTTATCCGATGCTTTTTCCACGGAAGAAGATTGATAAGCTAAAAAAACAGTTGCCGAGCTTTAGCTTCATGCCTCCTTCTGGTGCTTATGGTCATGTAGAGTCGAGTGAAGGTCGCCATTGGATTGAGCCATGCTGGGGTGCTTTTGCAAACTTTAGCAATTCCTCAATTCCATTATTCTTTGCCAGAAAATATTTGGGGCGACCGAAAGATAAAGAGGTTTATTATGAATTTAATCAATTGGTCACGCATATCTTGGATTTGCATTGGAGCGAACAACGAAATTCTTATTGCAGGCTTGACGAAATGGGGAATGAAATTGAGATTATAAAAATAATTAATTATGAAAGATTAAATTTAATATTAATGAGAAGGCGATCTCTTGAAAAAATAATGCACCTTGGTGACTGGGTGTTAGTTCGCTATATCGAATTTAGTCGTTTTAGTAAAGATTGGATATTCTCTGGTTCCAGCATATCGAAAATTTATGAGCCAGAAGAATATGAAGCGAAATTTGAGATTAGAAGGTGCAAAAAAGATGAGTATATAGAGTTTAGAGGTGCTCAGATCGAGCGACCAAAAATACCCAAAGAACAACTTTTATCTTGGCAATCAAGTGACGAAGAAGAAGAAAACGAAAAGAAATACGCAGAATTCATTGTCCAAGACTGGAAAAACGAAAAAATACTGAAGAATTATTCGATTGACCCTGAAAATTTTTCTAATTATTTTACAAACAGCGATTTGCCGTTTGAAACCAGCCCAATTTTCTTTAAAGCTGAAGTGTTAGATAAATATAAGAATAATCCAGATAAATATGAGTTACAGGAGCGACACATATCTTGCAGAGGTGGATGGTATTTAGAAACCTACGATATCAACGAATATAATCAGGTTCATACATACGCTGTATATCTCGCACGACTTCCTTATAAAGAACAGCTCCATTGGTTGCAATATAACGAAGAACCAAAGGGGGAAATAGCTGAACGTGCATTTCAGACAGATTTTGAGGGCAGATGGTCTGATTCTGCCTCCCTGCTCGAACAACTCAAGGAAGCCCTTGAGTTGTTAGGAAAGACTGAAGTTGGAAATGAGAAGTTAATTATTTGGTCTCCAAAAGGAGGAAGCTGGGAAGCAACAACTAAATGTCTCCATTATGTTAACTCTGAAAATCCAAATCAATGGCATGATTTTATTATTGCTTTAGCAAATACTACCTATGAAGGATTTCTGAAGGATCCATTAAGCAAAATCGCTGCAAAATCAGGAAATACGGATAAGGATCTCGGCACACTTGGTTTATTGAAATTCATCTTAACCGCGTCAAATAATAAAGACAAGATACCAAGTATTCATGGAGTGTTGAATGACTTGCGAAGTACAAGAGGGAAAGGAAAGGCTCACGGCACTTGGGAGACACCAGAAGGGTCACTAATAGATGATGCAACAAAAAGATTGAAAGACATTATTCAGGCGATAAATGAATTGCAGGAAATTATTAAGGATATGTAATTATACTTCTTCCTATAAGAAAATATTGGATGAGCCAAAACAACATGCCTGACTGCAATCAGATGATTGTTACCACAGTTTTCCGGCATTATCCAGCGGCGCAGGCAGTGTATTTGTTTGGCTCAATGGCAGCTTGCGTAGACAATTTGAGAAAGGAGTTGTCCGCTTTCGTTACACTCAAGCAGACCTACTGGCTACTGGCTGAAGCATTGGAACAAAATACGTTTACTTACTTCTTGGATTACTACCATGAATCGTTTTTTCTTAGTTTTGATTTTGATGCTTGCAGCAGCAAGCAATGTGAATGCTAAAAATTGCAAAAAAGGTATACCGTGCGGAAACACATGTATATCGAGAGATAAGGTATGCGGAGGAAGACCTTCGGATTCTTCATCGTCAAAATCATCAGGAAGCGGCAGCTCGTCGAATTCTTTAAGATCAAATAGTCCCTCTCGGAACTATTCTTCAGGAAGTAATATTTCATCGGATTCGTCCTCGCCAACGATAAGTTATCCATCTTCAGCAAAACCTCAGACAACCTATGAAGGTAATGTCGTTATAGCAACTGATAGTGAAGCTAAAAAAGATAACTCAGCGCAAGTTGGCGACAGGAAGGATGATAAAGAATTGGCGGTCGAGGTTGGCGATGAAAAAAAGATAACTAATTCTCCTAAAACAACAACAGCTGTAGCTGCTGAGATATTGGATGCGGATATTTTTCAGTGTGCTGGCAAAAAGCAGCAAGAAATTAAACTATATGGTCTCGATGCTCCTGAAGATGGGCAGCCTTTTTATCAGCAGGCAAAAGATATGCTCAAAAAGCATACTTATAAAAAGAAGATAACCGCAAAGATATATTCTCAAGATAGCGATGGAACAGATATGGCTGTAGTATTTACGAATGGAAAAAATGTAAATGAGCTGATGGTTAAATCAGGACACGCTTGGGTTCGCAGAGATTTATGCGAGGAAGCATTTTGCGATGATTGGATTGAAAGCGAGGAAGAAGCTAAATCTCAAGGAAAAGGGTTATGGAGTGATCCCGGTCGGATTCCACCTTGGGTTTGGAAATAGAAGGCGGCAAGGCTGTGCTGAATGAGGTGTATGCGTAACGCTGGGCGGTTAATACGAGGCGATTGACATGCCGACAGTGCTGAGGCAAGGGCCGTATCGTTTTTTCTTTGTCGCGCTTGACCGCGCTGAACCGCCGCATATTCATGTGCAGCGGGATACGCTGGTTGCGAAGTTCTGGCTTGACCCGATCATGCTGCACAATGCGGGCGGTTTCAGCCGGAAGGAACTGGGTGCTGTTGCAGAATTGGTTGAAAAGCACAAAACGTTGTTCTTGGAGAAATGGCATGAGTTCTTTGGCAATTGAAATGCAGGATGTGCGGGCTAAGAATGTTTTTGTCAGTGAAGATTCTTTGCAAATAGACCTTGCAGATGGCCGCACTATTATTGCTCCGCTTATGTGGTATCCCCGTTTATGGCATGGAACTCCTGCTGAACGCAATATGTATCAAATCATTGGCGACGGCGCGTATATTCATTGGCCAGAATTGGATGAAGACTTGACAGTTCTGGGAGTTCTTGCAGGATATCGTTCTGCTGAACGTCCTGAATCGTTGAGACAATGGCTTGCTGAACGTGCGCAATCTGTCGAGACGAATTGAGTGCTAGAATATTTCCAGCCTGCTTACAGAGGAGTTTGGCCCAGTTTTTGGATCAGCAAGGGAAGAGTCCTGCTCGTTTGCCAAGGAGTTTGGCTCGACAAGAAAGGAGTTGTACTCGGCAGGAAAGGAGTTCGGCTTGGCCAAACTGCTTTTCTGGTTAGCCACAAAGGAGTTTGGCCGACTCCAACTTCTTGCCAAGTCGGCCAGACTCCTCTGCGGCTTGGCCAAACTCCTTTGTTACTCGGCCAGATTCCTTTCCTGCCGACTAGCACTCCTTTGCAAGTCGGCAGAACTCCTCTTTGGCCAAGCCAAACTTCTTTACAAACGAGCAGGAAAAGAATATTTTCTCCAAGTTATGCAAAAAATACCGCGACAGGAGAAGACGGCTCGCTCTTCGCTCCAACCTGATTGGCCCTTAATCCTTTAGAATCCTGAAAAATACCGGCAAACCATGAACGATATCCCTAAAAAAGGCAAAGTTTATTTAGTTGGCGCAGGGCCTGGCGATCCTGGCTTGCTCACCCTGCGCGGCAAGCTCCTTCTGGAGCGGGCCGAGGTGGTGGTGTACGATTATCTTGCCAACAGCAAGCTGCTCAACCATGCGCCTGCCGAGGCCGAGCTGATCTATGTCGGCAAGAAGGGCGGCGGCCTGCACGCCATGCCCCAGGAGGAGATCAACCGGCTGCTCGTCGAACACGGTGCCTCTGGGAAGCGCGTGGTGCGGCTTAAGGGTGGCGATCCCTTTATCTTCGGGCGCGGCGCGGAGGAGATTGAAGAGCTGGTAAAGGCGGGCATTGCCTTTGAGGTGGTACCTGGCGTGACCTCAGCCACGGCTGCGGCCACTTACGCGGGCATTCCCATCACTCATCGGGAGTATACCGCCTCTGTCGCCTTTGTTACAGGCCATGAAGCCCCTGGCAAAGAGGAATCGAACGTGGCCTGGGATAAGCTGGCCACCGGCGCAGGCACGATTGTGGTCTATATGGGGATTAAGAACCTGCCGATCATCGCCCAAAAGCTGATCGACAATGGCCGTTCGCCTGATACGCCGGTTGCGGTGGTACGTTGGGCCTCAACGCCGCAGCAGCGGTCGGTAGTTGGGACGTTAGCAACTATCACTGAGGTGGTGCAAAAGGCCAAGATCGGGCCGCCTGCCTTGGTGATTGTTGGCGAGGTGGTTAAGCTGCGTGAATCCATTGACTGGTACGAGCACCGCCCGCTCTTTGGCAAGCGGATCATCGTCACCCGCACCCGCGAGCAGGCGAGCGAGCTGGTCTCCAAGCTGGAGGAATACGGGGCTGAGTGCTTGGAGTACCCGACCATTCACATCGAAGCGGTGGACGAGGCGGACAGCCAGGTGCTCAACGCAGCTCTGGCAAACATGCTCGCTTATGACTGGCTGCTCTTCACCAGCCTGAATGCTGTCACCTATTTCTTTAAGCGGCTGCACGAGAAAGGCTTGGACAGCCGCGCTCTTGCTCCCTGCAAGATCGGCGCAGTGGGCAAGACCACGGCAGATGAGCTGGGCAAATACGGCCTGCGGGCTGATCTGATCCCTGAGAAATTTACTGGCGAAGGCTTGGCCGAGGCTCTCATTGCCGCAGGCGAGGCGCAAGGCAAACGTTTCCTTTTACCTCGTGCCCTCAAGGCGATGGAAACCCTGCCAGAGATGCTGGAGGATGCGGGCGGAGTAGTTACCGTGGCCCCTGTCTATCAAAATGTACCACCGCAGGGCAGGAAAGAGGAGCTACGGACGGAACTGAGCAAAGGTGAGGTTGACCTTATCACCTTTACCAGCTCCTCTACTGTGACCAATTTCCTGACCATGCTTGATGCCCAAGATGAGCAGGAATTGCACCATCTGCTGGAGCAAGTCAAAATAGCAGCCATCGGCCCAGTCACTGCGGAGACAGTGCGTAAGCACGGCCTCCAGGTTGATATCCAACCGGACAAGTACACAATTAACGAGCTGACAGAGGCTATAGTCGGGCATTGCCGTCCTGGATTATCAGTATAATATTTTTGCAACGTACAGCTTTTTGGATTGTTATTCTTATTGGCAGACGCTATACTGAAGATGAGACCTCCATATGTTCTTCCTGCTGTGGGCAAGGTCGAAACCTTACTTAGGAAGCGCAGAAAATGACTCGAAAAAACTACACCTATCTGCTCGCGACTCTGGTTAGCATTAGCAGTCCTGCTTTGGCAGCCCAGCCACCTTCGGTCTGTGTTGCTGACTGCGGCGACAGTAGCGCGGCGGTCAGCAGCCTGCTCCTGGCTGCTGGCATGTATGGCGGCGTGGACGGCGCATCTGCGCAGGGCGTTGATTTCTCTCTCAACGAATCGGCGAAGATGTTCAAAGGAGTCTTTGCCGAGCAGGGGCCGGTTGACGGACAGGATATCACGCTTTCCTACAGCGGCTCCGAAGGTCGGCTTGGTTTATCTGCCGGTTATCTTTATACTGCTCCAGAAAACCGTTCACAAGCCGGAATTGTTCTGTTCGGATTGGATGAAGAACATAGTCGCAATCTGCTGCATGACGACAACGAGAAGCCGTGGTATGTCACCCTCAATGTGGCCAAGAATTTCCAGATCAGCGACAGCCTCGCTCTGGGAGTTGACTCCAGAACCATGTTGATCACCCCCTCGCTCCAGAATGAGGAGAAAGACAGCCAGGCAGTCTGTATGTCCTTCAATCTTCCGGTGTCCTACGGCAAGTTCCTGACTGTCACCCCAGAGCTGCAATGGTCGCGCGCTCTGGAGGCGGGCGGGCAGGCTGCCGCAGCCAGCAGCAGTGCGGATGCTTCAGACAAAAATCCGAACACCTTCTACGGCGGTATGTCAATCAGCTTTTCTTATTGACCAGAGAAGAGAGTCGCAGCAGGATTACAAGGAGAGGCAGTTGCCTCTCCTTTTTCTTTTTGGGTTCAGCCAAAAAACAAACTGGCTTGCTTTTGGCTTGAAGCAGAAGTTGGTGCGTAGTTGAAGAAGAAAAAAAGAAAGCACCCCAAAGGGTGCTGTTCTTTTCTGTTGTGCGAGAAAATGCTATTTCGTTTAGAACGCGACGTTCAGACGCAGGTAATGCGCGAAATAGGCATCCTCAGCAGCACCGCTACCATCAACAATGCTGGGAGTCAAATAACCAGCCTTGTAGGTCAAGCTGGCAGACTCGTTCAACGCATAGCCAGCAACGCCAGAAACTTCGATAGCATTGTCAAGCTGACCTGCATCGTCGTTGTCAAAATCAGCATACAGGAGATTGCCTGTCAGGGTAAGACGCTCGCTGACTTTGTAGTTGGCAACAAAGGCTCCGAACAGCAGGTCTCCACCATCGCCAACCTTCAGCACTTGAGTAGAGGTGTCACCGCCGACCATAACAAAACCGAAGTCGTTGTCAGCAACATAACCATCTTTGGTCATACCTGCGAGTACAGCCGGAGTAAACTGGCTGGATACCGCTTTGGACAGCATAACATAACCGCCCATGCCATCATCCTCGGTGCCCTGTACATCAGCGGCCTTGTAAGCAAACTCAGCATGGAAGCCGAAGTCGCAATTGGCCCCTTCGTTGTTCAGGAACACATCACCCAAGAAGCCGGATTTGTCTTTGTTACGAACCGGGTCGGTAGGTACATCAAAGAGCATGAGAGTTCCAACATTACCGGCAGCATCTACACCTGAAACTGACACATCGGTAGTTGCAGCAGCCCACTCTCTCTGATCATCATCATAACGACCATAAACCTTCAGGTTCCAGCCATTCTCCAGCTTAAAACCTGTGACAAGACCGTATTCCATGTAGTCATTGTCATTCCATTTGTCTGTTGCAGTATTTCCTTCAGCCCGTACACCGACAAACGGGGTGATGTCAACATTACCCTGCTTGTAATTGGCGACCAAACGGGTCGGACGGATGTTCCACGAGAAGAATCTGGAGTAGTCAGGATTGATCCGACCTGCTTTGATCGTCCAGTCTCCGAGTGGCGCAGTCAGATAGGCGTAGTCAACGGAGAGATCAGTTCTGCTCTTCTGGCCATCCCACGGAGCATCATCCTCAAAGCCATAACCATCGAAATACAGGCGGGCTTTGGCCGTGACCTTATCGGCTGCGCCCTTACCCTCAAAGTTCAGGCCAACGCGGGATTCAAAAAAATCGTCATAGCCGTTTGCACTATCCGCCGTACGCTGATAGTCCTGCTTTCCGATGTAGGTCACGCGGGCATCGCCGCTGATATTTACCCCTGCTTCAGCCTGAGCAGCCAGCGAACCAGCCAGCATCAGAGCAGTGCCGGCAACAAGCACTTTCTTCATCATAATCTCCTTTTCTGTGTTTTTTGACAGAGTCAGCCCCAAGCATGTTTCCGCATACTGATAAATACAAAATATGATACTTTCGCGCAAGAGTCAAGTTAAGTTTTTTGGGGCATACAATTTTTTTATTCCCTCCATCTGCTTGCGGACAGCGTGGCAGGGGCAAAAAGACGTTACCTGGCAAAAGCATAGCTCATGATTGCAGGATATTATGGGCCAATTCTTTTTTTTACAGCGGCTCAATGAGAAAATTGCAAAAAAAGATTGACACCATTCTGTTTATTGGTAATTTTGCCTCAGTCGGTGCATAATCAGGCTGCGCTGCGGAAGCGGTAGCGCGGTTGTTTTCAACAGACTTTTAAAGACGGAGAGGAAAAAAAGCATGTGGGAAGTGGAGATAAACAAGAGTAAATGCACCGGCTGCGAAGAATGCGTCGGCAGCTGCCCGGCAGGCGTACTGGAATTGGTTGATGGGAAATCAGAAGCGGTTGATCTTGATGAATGCTTAGGTTGCGAGACCTGTATGGGGGTTTGCGAGGCCGAGGCCATCACCGTAACTGAAGTCTGACAGTACCTGACAGACGCGCAGACGGATTTTTTCATCCGGCTGTTTTCATTCTGTCTTGCCGCCGCCGTCGTAGAACGGTATAACAGAGAGCAACGAGGCTGTTTTTTTCACAAAAGGGTTTTGCTGAACCCGCCACCCAAGGAGAACGAAATGTTTGATGTAGTCGTTGACAAGGAAAAATGCACAGGTTGTGAAGAATGCGTTGGCAGCTGCCCTGCCTCCGTACTGGAGCTGGTTGACGGAAAATCCGAACCGGTGAACATGGACGAGTGCCTGGGTTGCGAGACCTGCGTCGAGGTCTGCGAGTACGAGGCCATCACTGTTACCGAGATGTAAATGCTGGACAAGGCCAGCTGAAGCGTTTGGCTTCAGCTGGCCCTTAGCCAGTGCTTCCCTGTTCTTTTCTCTCCGAAGTCATGCGTCATGACGCATCTGGAAATTTATCAAGTCTTGGCGAAAACCAACTGTGGACGTTGCCAACTCCCCTCTTGTCTCGCCTTTGCCGCCGCTGTAACTGCCGGACAAAAAAAGCTGGCTGACTGTCCCCTGCTGAACAAACAGGTGCACGAGCAGCTCCTGGTTGGCCTGAGCGAGCAACCTGAGTCTGAGCTGCACCAATTCACCGAACACCTGCAGCAGCTTAAACACCAAATCGTCCGTCTTGATCTGGCCACTCTTGCGCCGCATCTTGGCGGGGTTTTTCAAAATGGCAGACTGGTTCTTTCCTCTTTTGGCAAAGATTTTCAGATTGACCAACAGGGACAGGTGCATTCAGAATGCCATCTCATCCCGTGGATCAAGGTGCTTTTGTTGGCTTATATCGCCAGTGCGCAGCATCAGGAGATCACAGGCCGCTGGCTGAATTTCCGCGACTTACCTGGCGGCATGGAACGGCGAAATCTCTTTGCCAGCCGTTGCGAACGTCTGCTCAAACAACTTGCTGATCAGCATCCTGGCCTGCTCCATGATCTTGCTGATCTGTTTCTCGGTGTGCCTGCTTCAGGTTTTAACGCTGACCTAGCCCTGATTCTCCATCCCCTGCCCCATTTTCCTGTACTGATCTGCTGGCAAGCCCCGGAAGACGGCATGGACTCCGAGTTAACTGTCCTCTTTGATGCCTGCTGTGGCGTGAATCTGCCTGCGCAGTTGATTTTAGCCCTGGGCATAGGCATGGCCCGGATGTTTGAGAAGATTGCCCTCCTGCACAAATAGGCAAGCTGTTTGACAGCCGCCTTGCTCTCCTTTATACTGCTGCCTAAATTGGTCACTCATAACTCTCTTCAAGGAAGAAACATGGCGAAAACTGTGCTGGTCACAGGCGGCTGCGGTTTCATTGGGGTGAATTTTATCCACCTCCTGCTGGCGGAAAAGCCAGACTGGCAGGTCATTAATCTTGATAAGCTGACCTACGCAGGCAATTTGCACAGTCTCGCTGATCTCAGCAGCCATCCGAACTATACCTTTATCAAAGGCGATATCTGCGACAGTCCATTGCTCGACCAAATCTTTATTGAGCAGCAAATAGATACAGTAGTCCATTTTGCCGCTGAATCGCATGTTGACCGCTCGATTACTGGGCCTGCTGAGTTCATCCAAACCAATGTCTTCGGCACCTTTACCCTGTTAGAAGCCGCAAAGAAACACTGGTCAGGCCAAGGCGAGCATTGCCGCTTCCTGCATGTTAGTACCGACGAGGTTTTTGGCTCGCTTGGTCAAACGGGTTTCTTTACGGAGGAGACGGCCTATGATCCCCGTTCGCCTTATTCCGCGTCCAAAGCCTCTTCCGATCATCTAGCCCGTGCGTATTTTCATACCTATGGCCTGCCGGTGCTGATCACCAACTGTTCCAATAATTATGGCCCATATCAGTTCCCGGAAAAGCTGATCCCATTGGTATTGAACAACGGCTTGCACGGCAAAGAACTGCCTGTCTATGGTGATGGCGGCAATGTGCGCGATTGGCTGTATGTCCAGGATCATTGCGAAGCCATTGTCCGCGTGCTTGAGCAGGGCAGAATTGGTCAGTCCTACAATATCGGCGGCCACAACGAGAAAACTAACCTCCAGGTGGTGGAATTGCTCTGTGATTTGCTGGATGCTCAGGCTGGCCCGCTGGCCGCAAACAAATCCAGACGCTCGCTCATTACCTTTGTCAAAGACCGTCTTGGTCACGACCGCCGCTATGCCATTGACGCGAGTAAAATGGCCAACGAACTGGGCTGGCTGCCGAAAGTTACCTTTGCCCAAGGCATTGCCAAGACCGTGGACTGGTATTTAGCCAATCAAGCCTGGATAGCCTCGGTGACAGATGGCTCCTATCAGCACTATTATCAGAAAATGTACGGAGATCGTTCATGAAGGTACAGCCCAGCAGCATTCCCGATGTCCTGCTTATCGAACCCAAGGTCTTTGGTGATGAGCGTGGCTTTTTCTTCGAGAGTTTTAACCAGCGGCAATGGCAACAGGAGACCGGCCTCAACACCATTTTCGTTCAGCACAATCATTCTCGTTCTGGTAAAAATGTTCTGCGCGGTCTGCATTACCAAATCCATCAGCCGCAAGGCAAATTAGTACGGGTAATACAAGGCGAGGTCTTTGATGTGGCTGTTGATCTCCGTCGTAGCTCGCCGACATTTGGACGCTGGGTCAGTGCCATCCTGTCTGCCGAGAACAAGCAACAGCTTTGGGTGCCAGAGGGCTTTGCGCACGGTTTCGTGGTCTTATCTGAAACCGCTGAACTCCTCTATTCGACTACGGATTACTACGCACCCACCTATGATCGGGCGATCATCTGGAATGACCCAGCACTCAACATTGCCTGGCCACTTACAGGCGAACCCTCACTCTCCGAGAAGGACAAACGGGCTGTCTTGTTCAAGGATGCAGAGCTGTTTGCCTGACTTTCCTAACGGCTTTTCCAAACCATCCCCCATCTTCCCTAAACACATCCTAGAGATGTATTGCCAATACATTCTAGGATGTATTCCGCCGCGCTTCCCCTTGCTGCACATCTGTAGGATCTTTCTGTCATCGCAGCTATTTTGTTGACAAGAATAGATGTGCTCCTTAAAGTACCGAATCAATACTCCGCAGTCTTTCTATCTATCAACTGAAAGGAAGTAAGATATGATTCCAGGCCCAACTGAAATTCGCGAGTGTTCATCATGTAGGAAGCATATCGCCCAGAACACGCTCATATCAGGCAATAACTATGGAGCTGTTTTTTGGACGGATGGCAAGACAGATGCACCGATGCTGCCTGACCAGCCCTGGCTGGTCAAATGCCCGCACTGCGGTGCCCTCCTCTGGATCGACGAGCAAACGCAGGTGGGGGAAATCGGCGGGTTTGATTCAGAACCTAATGACTTGGATTCAGAAACCACTGACGCAGAGAGATTCGCAGACGCAAGTCCTGCATTGACTCCAACACTGGAAGACTACGTTGGTTTCCTTAAGGCTGGCGTACATGACAAACAGAAGGAACGCTATGTGCGGCTCCGTGCATGGTGGGCAGGCAATGATCCACGCCGTGAATCATCATACCAATCAACACCTCTTGATTCCTTCGAGATCGAGAATCTGCGCGTTTTCATCACGTTACTTAACGAAACTGATGACGGAGACCGCCTTATGAAGGCTGAGGCACTGCGGGAGCTTGGTGAGTTCGCAGCCGCAGAGAAGCTGCTTGCCGCTAAATTTGCGAAACAAAGGAAAGAAGCCGTCTCCATCATACGTGATCTCAATCAGAAGAGAATCACAGTGGTCGAAGAGATGAAATTCAAATAGCCACCCTCCCCTCCTTAAACACACCCTAGATAGCCTTGGCAATACATGCTAGCATGTTTTTAAAATACATCCTAGCATGTTCCAGCAGTACCATCTAGCATGTTTCGGAAAACATGCTAGCATATATCGGCAATACATGCCAGCATGTTTCCTCAATACATGCTAGCATGTATTTCGCCGCTCTCCTCCTTTGTTGCTAGGTCGCAGCAATTTTCTGGCATCGCAGCTATTTTGTTGACAAAGAGCTGCCCTCTCCGTATCTTGGCTGAATCAGCTGCAACTCGTTGTATCAATATCTTAAAAATCCGAACGGAGGATGCTATGGGAACTGTGCAATACCGCGTTGAGCTTAATCCCCTGACCAAACCTACTTCGTATCGGCTGCGCTTTCTGCCAAAGCAGACAGCGGGTTACGACGAGCTTGCTGCTGCCGTTGCCAAAGACACTGGCATGAGCATCGAGCAAGCTATGGCTTCCCTCCAGTCAACCGTGAAGAATATCAAAGAGATGCTCTGCAACGGGATGCAGGTCACGCTGGAAGAGGCCCTGACCTTTGCCCCCTCCTTCCATGGCAAGCTGAACAGCCCGGACGACCCGTTGCCACCGATCAGCGAACTCCTGCGGGTCAGTATCTCAGCTACCCGCCCTTTTATCCAATATATGCAGCAGAATATCACCTTGGAACGGGTTTCGACCGAGGAAAAAGCCCCGTCCATCCTCTCTGCCGCAGACACCACCTTGGAACTGAACAATGTCCTCAACCCAAACGGCGTGCTTCGCTTGACTGGTAGCAATCTTGCTTTTGACAAGAGCAAGCCGGATTGCGGTTGTATCATTGAAAGCACCCGCAGCGGTAGCGAGAAACAGAGTCAGTTCGCCCAGATCAGCGACACGGAAATCCTGCTGGTGCCACATATTCCGGTCCCGGAGTACCCTTGGAATAATGAGTACACTCTCTCGATCAGCACGCAATACACCGAACATGGCTCAGTGCGCACCGGCACTTATGGCCGCAAGCTGCGCTCACCCATGACCGTGGATTTGTCTGCTATGGGCGAGCAGGGCATGGGCATCCTCACCGGCAGTGCTGCCATACCTTATGTGAGCGTCATGGACTGCATCCTCTCGGCCAACGAGCGGCTGCGTATCCAGGTTGAATACAACGCGCAGGATGACCTCCTCGCCTTCAGGCTGATTGACATGCAGGACGGCGGAGCCAAAGGGAATATGGTACCGGTGACAGAGAACGGGGGATACACGCTGCCTGGTTTTGCCGGTTCTGCTGTGAGCAGCTTGCAGATTGAGGTCAATGACTATGCCGCATTAAAGACGATGATCCGCAACAACTACGACGGCAGATTGGTGGATATTCTGGATTTAGAGGTGTAGAATAGGGGGTTGGATGGGGAGAAGTTGGGGAGGGCGTTGCTCTCCTCAACCTGGTGTGATTGTCTGTCCTATCTTTACAGGATAGATAGAGTGGTGCAAGTCGTTGTCAGGCTCGATAAAAACACAAAAAATGGAGGAGTGCTAATGGAATTAAACAATGAAAACCGGCAGGTGCTGTTGACTCTTCTAGGTTATGGACAAGAAAATTTAAGAGTTATGCGAGAGAGAGTTCTTGGAATCACAACAACATCGATTACTCTCTATATGCTGTTTGTTGGCTGGATAATACAAAAAGACTCGACTCCAAAGCTAGTAGAAATTATATCTCTATCAGTGGTTATATTGGTATTTTGGATAGGAAGCATTCTTGTTTTAAGAGATATAAGCAGAGGTTTTATTAGTGCACACAAAATAATAATTAGGATAGAAAAGTGTTTAGATCTTTATAAGCCAGGTGTATTTCTTACCGATGAATCGCTCTTCCCAGAAAAGTACAGCATCCCAACAAGGGCTGAACACTTTAAGAAATTTGAGTATATCTTGTCATTTTCAGCTGGTATCTCTATTTTTATGTTATTGACTGACTACTTTTTTTCAAAGACTTAAAAAAGTTGCCTGATGCTGGTAGTCCTGTGAGCATATAACCTTGTATCAATCGGAGAAACGCACATGGCTGAAGCACTGCTTGCTCAAGCGCAATAGTTGATTAACCATTTAAGCCTGCCTAAAGAATAGGCGGTTGGAAGGGTGGATGTTGGGGAGGGCGGGAGTTCTCCTCAATGAAGTTTACCGCAATAATAATTGACAAAGGAAAGTGTGCGTCTTATGTTGGATACTCAATACCTTGCAATCGTTCTACCTGTCATACACACTCTTGATGGCTAGACAGGTATGGTTAATTGCCTTTTCGGCATAATTTAGGAGGTTACAATGAAACGTCAGCAATATAGAATCAAGCTCCCTGTAACATCTCCTCATCAACTCGGACAAGATGAGGCCTTTTTTAACCTAGTTGAAAACGGACAGGAAATTCAATTACGCTTTCATGACTATCCCGAGCTTTATAAACGTCCTGGCTTGTATGAGCAACTGTTTTATCAACGTCTCAAGTGCAATTCACCTAAAAAAGTCGTTGAAATATTAAGCAAGGTTCTTAGAGAGAATCACGTTGAAATGAGTGAGCTTCGAGTGCTTGATCTTGGAGCAGGAAATGGAATGGCCGGCGAACTCCTCCAGGTCGCGCGAGTGGTTGGAGTTGATATTAGCCAGGAAGCGTATGCTGCCTGTGAGCGTGATCGGCCAGGAGAGTATGATGCGTATTATGTGACGGATTTATGCAACGTAAATCTCACCACGCAAGAAGAATTGGACGATTGGCAGATTGATTGTTTAACCTGCGTGGCCGCACTTGGCTTTGGCGATATCCCCATCAAGGCATTTGCCACAGCGTTCAATTTTGTGAAAGATGGCGGATGGGTGGCTTTCAACATCAAGGAAACATTCTTGCAGGAAAGCGACCAATCTGGATTCTCGCGTCTCACGAAACACCTCTTAGTAAGTGACACCTTGGAAGTCCATCATCTAGAGAGATACCAGCATCGTATCTCCATTGATGGCCGTCCGCTTTTCTATTACGCACTTGTCGGGAAAAAAGAATCTGATATTTCACCACAGGTCTTGAGTGAGCTTGAATGTGTTTCATAGCACCGTAGGTTAGGTTTTATAAAATAAAGCCTAACCTACACCAGTTGCCTTGCAGCCCAGCTTTACGAGCATATACCTTGGAGCAACCGGAGAAAAGCACATGGCTGAAGCATTGCTTGCCCAAGCGCAGGCAGCGCGGTGCATAAGGAGAATGAATGGGCAGAACTGTTTACATTGAAACATCCATTATCAGCTATTTGACGGCACAACCAAGCAACGATCTGCGCGCCATGGCAAACCAAAGCGCGACAGTGGATTGGTGGAAAACGCAACGCCCAAATTACAGCGTTTTCGTCTCCGAACTTGTTATCTCCGAAGCTGGCAAAGGCCATCCAGAAGCGGCGCAACGTCGGCTGGCAGCAATCGCCAACCTGCCATTACTCCAAATTTCTCCTGAAGTGCGCGGGCTGGCCCAATCTCTCATCCAACATCATGCACTGCCGCCGAAAGCTGAGGCAGATGCGTATCATGTGGCCATTGCCGTCGTTAATGGTGCCGAATATTTGCTGACATGGAATTGCACGCATATTGCCAATGCGCACACACGCCCTAAGATTGAAGCCACCTGCCGGATGCTTGGTTATGAGCCGTCTGTAATCTGCACCCCGCTTGAGCTTATGGAGGATTGAACAATGTGGAAAGACCCGATTGTTGCCGAAACCCGTGCTGCCAGAGATGAATATGCGCGTCAGTTTAACTACGATGCGGACGCTATCTTTGAAGACCTTATGCAAAAGCAGAGTTTGCACCAGGAGCGTGTGGTTGCATTGCCGCCACGCAAAGCTAAAGCATTGGAACATGTTGATGAGAGACATTTGTGAGCATCTAACTTGGAGTAATCGGAGAAAAGCACATGGCTGAAGCATTGCTTGCCCAAGCGCAACAGTTGATCAACCGGTTAAGCCTGTGTAGCCTAGCTTGTAACCTATGCCTGAACTAAGCCGATTCCTTGGGATAGTGATACGCATGTATCTTCGTGAACATACTCCGGCGCATTTCCATGCCGAGTATGGAGAATATGAAATCACGGTGGATATTGAAACAGGCATTGTGACGGGAAAGTTCCCAAGAAGAGCATTGCTGGCTGTTCTTGACTGGTACGTGCTGCATCAGGATGAGCTTATGGCTAACTGGGAGGCTGCAATGAATAGGAAGCCATTGTCAAAGATCGAACCATTGGAATAAAGATGTTTACACATGTTGAACAGGCAAAATATATTGACGGCTACAAAGTATGGCTGGCCTTCAATGACGGTGTAGAGGGTGAAATAGACTTGTCGTCTGAATTAGATGGCGAGATATTTGAACCATTGAAGGATGTGTCTTACTTCAAGTCCTTCACCTTGGAAGGACACACCCTGTCATGGAGCAATGGCGCAGATTTTGCTCCTGAGTTCTTGCGTGAGTGTTGTGTTCATCGGAAAAGTATTCATCGGAGCAAAGCACATGGCTGAAGCACTGCTTGCCCAAGCGCAGGCAGCACGGTGCATGAGGAGAATGAATGGGCAGAACTGTTTATATTGAGACATCCGTTATCAGCTATTTGACCAGTCGTGTAAGTCGGAACTTGATTGCTGCGGCACGTCAGCAGATCACTCAAACATGGTGGGACTCTCGTTTGAACTATGACCTTTATATTTCCGAGGCAGTATCGCTGGAATGCGCGGCTGGTGATCAAAATGCCGCTCAAAAACGATTAGATGCCATAGAAGGCTTGAGTCTTCTTCGGATCACAAAGGAAGCGGTGGAGTTGTCTAAAGGTATGGTGGCGCGTGGCATCATTCCAGTCAAGGCCGCTGAGGATTCGCTGCACATATCCATTGCAACAATCCATGCCATGGACTTCTTACTGACATGGAATTGCAAGCACATAGCAAACCCGGAAATGCAACGGCAAATAGCCTTGCATCTTGAAGAGCAGGGGTTGTTTCTGCCCTTTATCTGTACCCCTGAAGAATTGCTTGGAGACGACAATGAGTGACGAAATTATTGATGAAGTTCGGGCAATGCGTGAAGCTCATGCCAAGAAATTTAACTTCGATTTAGACGCTATTTATGAAGACATAAAACGCAGCGAGGAAGAACATGCCGCTCGCGGGGCTAAATTCATCGAACCACCGCCCGCAACACCGGGTATACCATATTCTACGTACCAACAGATCCGTTTTACCCATCATTCTGCAAAAACAGCACGGTAGCGCAGTAGGCTGGGTTTGCAACCCAGCTTCGCGAGCATATAATCTGGAGTAATCGGAGAGAAGCACATGGCTGAAGCATTGCTTGCCCAAGCGCAACAGTTGATCAACCATTTAAGCCTGGTTGATCAAGCACGATTGATGGAATATTTGTCTTCCCGCATGGAAGCGGCCATCTTGTCAATTGCATCGCCTGCAACAATGAAGAACGTTGATCAGGATGATCCTTGGCGGGAATTCTTTAGAATTGGCGATGATCTTGCGAGCAATGCTCAAGAAAGAACGGAAACGATGACCTCGGCATTGCTGGCAATGAGAAGGTGATTCGGTGTACACCGTGGATGCAAGCGTGTGGATCAATGGCTTTGATCAGCGTGAGAAGGGACATGAACACAGCCGCGCATTGCTTGAATTCCTGCGCAAGGAAAATATTCCGATGTTCATACCGAACCTCGTCTTGGCCGAAGCCGCAGGAACGATCAGCAGAACCCGGCAAGATGCTGGCAAGGCGCAAGCCTTTGCAGCAGCATTGAGCAGACTGCCAAACATCTTCCTTATTCCACTTGATTCATCTCTTGCTGAACGAGCTGCCAGTTTAGCCGCCCAGCATGGACTCAGAGGTGCTGATTCTGTATATGCTGCGGTTGCTAAGAAATATGATTGCATTTTAATCTCTCTTGATAATGAGCATCTGACGAGATTGGCAGGAGTTGTTGCAGTTCAGCGTCCAGAAGATGCTCTTAAAAACTGACTGTATCCTCATTCCCAGAAACTCAAATATGACCGCTGACATCTCTATTTCCCCCGACAAGCCCCTTGACTTCATCCGGCAGATTGTTGCCGAAGACCTTGCATCCGGCAAGCACACCAGCATCGTCACCCGCTTTCCGCCGGAGCCGAACGGCTTCCTGCACATCGGCCATGCCAAGTCCATCTGCCTGAACTTCGGCATAGCCCAAGAGAACAACGGCGTGTGCCACCTGCGCTTTGACGACACCAACCCTGGCAAGGAGTCGGTGGAGTACGTTGAATCCATCCAGCGTGACGTGCATTGGCTGGGCTTCAACTGGGGCGAGCACAAGTATTATGCTTCCGATTACTTCGGCCAGCTGCATGACTTCGCCGTCCAGCTGATCAAGCTGGGTAAAGCCTATGTCTGCCACCTCAGCGGCGACGAGATGCGCGAATATCGCGGCACGCTGACCGAGCCAGGCAAGGACAGCCCCTACCGCAACCGCAGCGTTGAGGAAAACCTTTCCCTTTTCGAGCAGATGAAGAACGGCGAGCTGGAGGAAGGCACCTGCACCCTGCGGGCCAAAATTGACATGGCCTCGCCGTACATCATCATGCGCGACCCGGTCATCTACCGCATCCTCAAGAGCAGCCATCACCGCACAGGCGACACTTGGTGCATCTACCCGATGTACGATTTCTGCCATTGTCTCTCGGACATGATCGAAGGCATCACGCATTCCATCTGCACCTTGGAATTCGAGAACAACCGCGCTTTGTACGACTGGGTATTGGACACGCTGCAAACGCCCTGTCACCCGCGCCAGTACGAGTTCGCCCGATTGAACATCAACTACACGGTGATGAGCAAGCGCAAGTTGCTGCAATTGGTGCAGGAAGGCTATGTGGATGGATGGAATGACCCTCGGATGCTGACTATTTCTGGCCTGCGCAGGCGTGGTTATACACCTGCTTCTATCCGCAGCTTCTGTGCCACAGTCGGCGTGGGCAAGCGGGAGTCGTGGATTGACATGGGGGTTTTGGAAAATGCGGTGCGCGATGATCTCAACATCCATGCGCCGAGGGTGATGGGGGTTTTGGAGCCGCTCAAGGTGATTATTACGAATTACCCTGAAGAGCAGGTGGAAGAGGTGGAAGGACAGAATCACCCGCAGAACCCGGATATGGGCACGAGGCGGCTTCCCTTCTGCCGTGAGCTGTACATTGAACGCAGTGACTATATGGAGAACGCGCCGAAGAAGTTCTTCCGCCTGAGCGAGGGCCGAGAGGTGCGCCTGCGTTATGCCTACCTGATCACCTGCCAGCAGGCGGTGAAGAACGAGCAGGGCGAGGTGGTCGAGCTGCATTGTACGTATGATCCCGCAACCAAAGGCGGTTCGGCACCGGACGGGCGCAAGGTGAAAGGCACCATCCATTGGGTGTCGGCGCGGCACGGCATTCCGGCCCGCGTCTGCCTCTATGACCGCCTCTTCACCGCCGAGCATCCAGATGCGGACAAAGAGCGCGACTTCAAAGACTTCCTCAACCCTGACTCCAAGAAGGTGCTGGACAACTGCATCTTGGAGCCGTCTCTTACCAGCGCAACCTTGGCCGACCGCTTCCAGTTCGAGCGGCAGGGGTATTTCTGTCTGGACAGCAAAGAAAGCCAGCCGGGCAAGCAGGTCTATAACCGCATTGTCACGTTGAAGGACAGCTGGGCGAAGGTGAGCGGGGAGTGAATGAATTGAAACCCCTTGTCAGCATGAACGATGGAAGGCAATCCGCAAAAGGCCATGACTGATCCAACCCCGCGCTGGCAGTACCGCTTTGATAATTACCGCCGCGCCTTCAGCCTCTTGCGCGAGGCTCTTGAACAGGAGCGTCCGCTGACGCAGCTGGAAGAGGAAGGCGTGATTCAGCGTTTTGAATACACTATGGAGCTTGCTTGGAAGACCTTGAAGGATTACTTGGAAAGCGAGAATGTGGTCTTTGACCAGATCACACCGCGTGCTGTAATCCGACGGGCCTTTGAGGCAGGCATCATCCAGCAGGGCGAGGCGTGGCAGAACGCCTTGGATGCCCGCAACCGCATGTCGCACACCTACAGCTTCGAGACCTTTGAACGGGTGATCGCTGATATTCGCGCCAGTTATCTGGCAGCCTTTGCTGAACTGCACGAATTCCTGCTGGCGCGACGCATTGAAGCAGGCAACATGCCATGAGCGATGCCTTTGGCATGAATGCTGCGCAGCAGGCACTTGTCCGGGAGATTCTGCTCACAGCGCAAGACTGCATTGAGCAGGTTATGGTGTTCGGTTCCCGTGCGCAAGGAAAGCATCGGCAGAATTCCGACTTGGATCTCGTGCTCTATGGTAATGTTGACGAGGCAACATGCGCTCGCCTGTGGACCTTGTTTCAAGAGAGCTGCCTGCCTTTTTCGGTGGATGTGAAAAGCTATGCTGCCATCAAGCATCCGCTGCTTCGCGCTCATATTGACACAGTTGCCCGGCCTTGGTTGGTGCGCACTGAGCAAGGGCTGGAGGAAGCTGCGGCCAAGGCTGGCAGAACAAGCTGAACGATATTCTTCAGCGGTATGTGGATTCGCAGAGGGTGGCGTAAGCGGAACAAATGCGGGCGGTTGGGATTGCTTCGCTTTCCCCAGCCTGCTTTACTATCATGCAATATTAGACAAGGAATGAAAAGAAATGGACAAGAAACTGCCTGACATAACTATATCATTCTATGATAATATCTCTTCAGAAGTATTTGATGGTTTCGTTAGAGCGATTAAAGCCGAAGGACTTGATCTGCGAGTTAAAGAAAAGAAACCGGCAATATTCTTCAGTGCTGAGGAATGGTTGGTTCCAACGGCGGTGGTTGTTTATATAGCAAAATCGTACTTCGACGGTTTCCTCGGGGAGATGGGCAAAGAACACTACGGAGTCTTGCGGAAAGGAATTGCTGCATTATGGGCAAAGTTCTTCGGAAGTGATCGTGTCGTTCCTCAAGGTAGACTGATGGCAGCGGGCGGGGAGATTCGACGCACGGAATACACCCACACCTTCTCAATTTTGGTGCAAAGCAATGACGGTCGTCTCATTAAGCTCATATTGAAGGAAGAAATCAGCAAGCATGAATACCAAGATGCAACTGATGCCTTCCTCACTTTCATTGAGAGACACCATGCCGGTGTCGAGGGAACTGAGATACCAGAACAGTTCTGTTCCGAAGGTATAGATCATCAACTGTTTGTGAGTTATGATGCGGTTAGGAAGGAAATTCAATTCAGAGATATCCTTCCTGAACACATCAGGAGGGAGTTAATGCACAATAAATCCATTCATCTGGCTACTTGAACTCAGCTCGGTCTTAAAACTTCCCACCATCCTCCCTCAAAAACATACCGAATAGTATCCCAAATACATACCAGTATGTTCCGCCAATACATACTGGTATGTTCCGGGAAAACTATACAGTATGTTTCCTCAATACATACCAGTATGTATTTTGCCGCCCATCTCCTTGCCTCGCCGCGCCCTATTTGATTGACAAAGCGCAACCTCCGCCGTATCTTTTGCCTGATCAGGCAAAACTGCCTGCATCATCACATCTTTAAACCCGAACGGAGGGCATCATGGGAACTGTGCAATACCGCGTTGAGCCGAATCCTCTGACCAAACCTGCATCCTACAAGCTGCGCTTCATGCCGCAGCAAGGCTGTTTTTATAGGAAACAAAGGTGAGCGGCACGGAATGAGTCGGCAGTCCGTTCCTCTTGCCGAACGAATGCGTCCGCAGCAGCTTGCGGACTTTGTTGGGCAGGAGCATCTCGTCGGCCAAGGCAGGCTGCTCCATGACCTGATCAGTCAGGGCAAGCTGCCTTCCTTGTTACTTTGGGGGCCGCCTGGTTCAGGCAAGACCACGCTGGCTAACATCCTCGCTCACAGTGTCCAGGCTGAGTTTGTCTTCTTCTCGGCGGTACTGTCCGGTGTGAAAGAGATTCGGCAGATTGTCCAGCAAGCCCAAGCCAGACGTTCGCCTGCTCATGTTGGTACGGTGCTCTTTGTCGATGAGATTCACCGCTTCAGTAAGAGTCAGCAGGATGCTTTCCTGCCGCATGTGGAAAGCGGCCTACTGACCTTGATCGGTGCAACCACCGAGAATCCCTCCTTTGAAGTTATTGCCCCGCTGCTTTCCCGCTGTCAGGTCTTACTCCTCAAGCCACTGGCTGCTGAAGATATCAAGCAAATCCTGCAACGCGCCTTGGTCGATACCGAGCAGGGTTTAGGCAACCAAGGTCTGGAGCTGGAAGAGCAAGCCCTGAACCTGATTGCCCAGGCTGCTGACGGAGACTGTCGCCGTGCCCTTAATTGCCTGGAAACGGCAGCGGTTCTCAGTCTGAAGGGCGAAAGTAGAATCATCTCTGGGCAGATAATCTGTGAAGTTATTCAAGAACGCACCCTGCGTTATGACAAGAGTGGCGAGGAGCACTACAACCTCATCTCTGCCCTGCATAAAAGCCTGCGCGACAGTGACCCAGACGGGGCCTGTTACTGGCTTGGTCGGATGCTCATCAGCGGTGAAGACCCGCTCTATCTTGCTCGCCGCTTAATCCGCTTTGCCAGCGAGGATATCGGGGTCAGTGATCCGAGAGCCTTAGAGGTGGCTCTCAGTTGCCGCCAAGCCTATCACCTGCTTGGTTCGCCGGAAGGAGAATTGGCTCTCTATCAGGCCACGGTTTATCTTGCCACCGCACCCAAGAGCAACGCCTTGTATGTCACGGAAAAGAAGGTGAAGGCGGAGATCAGGCAGAGCGGCTCATTGCCAGTGCCGCTGCATCTCCGCAATGCGCCAACCAAGCTGATGCAGGAGATTGGCTACGGCAAAGGCTATCAATATGCCCATGATCAACAGGATGCCCTGACTGTACAGGAGCATCTGCCAGAGCAGCTTGCCGACAAGACCTTCTACCAACCCACTGAGCGGGGCTATGAAGCGGTAATCAAAGAGCGGCTGCTTAAATGGCGGGAGATACTGCGGCTGCGCAAGCTGGAGCAGAAGAAGTAAAGACTGTTTCTGTTGAAGTTCAAACAAGTAAGGGAAGAATACAGCTCCTTTGCCAACGAGCAAGAAAGGAAGCTGGGTTACTCGTATTTCCCCTGCTTTTCCTCCTCTTTGATTCGTTGCCACTGCGCTTTGAGCTGTTCTGGAGAAAATATCGCGCCCTCGGGAGCAGCAAAAACATGCGGATGCCTGCGCAGCATCTTGGCAGAGATGGCATTGAGGGCAGCCGCAGGCGAACAAGCACCTTGCTCCTCGCAAATCACCAGCAACAGGGTCAGCACAAAATACAGATCGCCTGCTTCCTCACAAATCAGGGCAAAATCGCCCTGATCTATGGCTTCGGCCAGCTCTGCTGCTTCTTCAAGCAGATATTTCTTCAAACTCACGGTGGTTTGCGCCTGATCCCAAGGGCAACCTTGCTCAGAACGCAGCCGTTTCACAAGAGCTTCAAGCTGCTGAAAGGGATTGACAGGCTGAGGTGCTTCTGGTTGACTAGGCATTGCCTTTATATGCGCGGAGAATAATTCAGACAGGAGCGTTGTTATGACTGAAAAGGTTGTTTTCTTCCGGCCCTATCCCCTTACGCCAGGCCTAAAGATTTACATTGAAGCTGGACCTCGGCGGGGCGACTGGTTAGTGATCGCTGCCGACGAGCGCAAAGTGACTCTGCGTTGTCCAGTTTCTGGTAGGGAGTTTACTTGGGACAGCTTCTGCTGTTTTGTTGAGGAAAGGAAGACTGAATTCCCTTCCTCGAATTAAGCAGCAATGCTGACTAACTTGACGGTGTAAACAATCACTTTGCCCGCAAGCGGGTGATTGTAGTCAACAGTGACGATGCCATTCTGCACGGCAACGACCTCAGCCGGAACCTTGATGACTTCACCCTCACGCGATACATTCAGGGTAATAATCATGCCTGGCTGAGGATCAGGTTTGCCATAAAAGGCCGAAAGCAGCAGCTCCTGCACCAATTCAGGCTTATGCAGGCCATAGGCATCTTCGGGCTGTACGCGAATGACTCTGGTTTGGCCGGGACTCATGCCAACCAGGCAGGCTTCAACAGCGAGGCAGACCGTACCGCTGCCAATGGTGACGGGCACGGGTTTGTCTGTCTCTTCAATTAGCTCTCCGTTGTCCAGAGCTGCGCTATACGTAATGATAACGGTGTCGGTTAGGGCTACAATAGACATTATCTGCTCCTCGTCAGATGGATTGTGGTACAATGGCCCATCTATATAAAATAATATGGGCGGTTTGACAAGTCTGTAAAAGTTTGGGAGTGGAGGAAGAGGCTTGACAACGCCCGCCTGAGCGCATAAAAATGATGCCTTTTTCCCAAAGAACGGAGCAGCCGCATGGAACTGGAATGCACTAAATACAAGGAGAAGATGGATGCGGCTCAGGCACTGTGCAAGCATCCGCATGACTACTGCCAGTACCGGCAGTCCTGCCTGATTCAGTTTCTGGAGCGGGAGAAGAGAGGCAAGCCAGCAGCAGATGCGTCAGATGCAGAAAAGAAGAAGTAATATCTGGAAGTTTTCTCTATTTTAAATAGTTTGACAAACGGTTATGATGCACAACTCGGCGCATTATTGCGATCCCAGCTGTCTGCTCTCGATAATGTTTATCTCAAGGAGGAACACATTATGAATCTGCACCTGCATTTCACTGTTGAGTATCTACTGGCCATTATTGCGGGCGTTGCCATTTTCATCACGCCCAAGTTATTGAATTACATAGTGGCGATTTATCTGATTGCGGTTGGTGTTATTGGGATTTTGGGGCTGAAAATATAGCCCTGATCGGCTACAATACTAGACCTCTTGCATAAAAAGTACCCTACGACCTGTTCTATAGAGATCTAACTGCGCACTTGCGTTTGATACAGCGCGAGGTGTTAAAGCAGAGAGGAAACACCACTCATACAGCCACAGAGAGCCGTCAGACGTTCGCACTTTGGTTGTTTGCCGCTTGCATCGCTCTAAAGTCAACTGGAATCGGGGCAATTCCAATCGGAATCAATACGATTCCTATCGGAAACGGCCTAAAGTCAATTGGAATTGAGGTGATTCCTGTTGACATTGAACCAATTCCAACAGGAATCAAGGCGATTCCAATCGGAAACGGCCTAAAGTCAATTGGAATTGGGGCAATTCCTGTTAACATTGAGCCAATTCCAACAGGAATTAAGGCGATTTCAATCGGAAACGGCCTAAAGTCAATTGGAATCGGGGCAATTCCTGTTAACATTGAGCCAATTCCAATCGGAATCAAGGCGATTCCAATTTGAAACGGCCCGATGTTAATTGGAATTAGGGCAATTTCAGTGTGCATCAGGCCGTTTCCGGCATGCTCTTCGGCAGAAAACGTGGTGTATTTATTTAAGAAAATCTACAGCGGAGCGTATCTCGACCGCAGCCAGACAAAAAAACACAGGATCACAGAAAAGGAACCAACACTGCGGGTGTAGATTGTTCAGGCAGGGCGAACTTCAGCCCATCAAGGGAAAACTCGCGGGGCAAGC
>NZ_JBLWEO010000032.1:0-11762 GCF_048287395.1 Candidatus Electronema sp. PJ
GGACGGAAGCTCAGGCGGTATAAACGCCGCTGGAAAGTTGAACGGCTTTTCGCCTGGCTTCAAAACTTCAGGCGGCTGGTTGTTCGATATGACCGACATGCTGACAATTTTTTGGCTTTTTTACTGCTCGCCTGTTCAATTATTCTGCTCCGTTTTTTTGAGATAGGTTGTGGTACTCCTCCTTGCTTTGATAGAGGCGTGATGATGCTGGCCGGGCCCGTTGATCACCCGTGAGCCGTTCTCTTTGAACAGCTGCCAGCAGGTGGAACCATTCAAGATGATGCGTGATACAATTCAAGAAGCAATTATGGTCAGACAATCAATGCTGAGCGCAGCATGAGGTAGGAAGGGGATGTTACAGGACTGGAGAACGGTGAGGGCGTTGACTTCGGGCCGCAATTGATCTCTATCTGCAAATTTGCAGCGTAATGATACAGTGGGAGATCAGTAGTGAATACGGTGCAGTCTCCTTTCTCGGCAAGAACAACGAGACTGGTATCAGCGATACCTAGATTGCAGTATTTTTAGCAACCTGCTAAACTGGCTCGACTTATTCAAGCATCTTGGCAAAGCTCTTAATGAGTCCTAACAGATAGCTACAGCCAAAAGAATAGTACTGGCAATTCAGCCCATCCTTGAGTAAAATGTTGAATTTTTTCATCTGCGGCCAGCAGAGGCATAAATCAGAAAAATAGGGAAGGGGCATCTCATGTTCTCTCAGCATCTGAAAAAGGAAACCGTTGTTTCAATCATCAACACCATTGGCGAGCTAAATCAGCTTCAGGATGTCGATATGATCCTGGATAGCACCTTGCGCGAGGCCCGCGCTTTAGCCAAGGCCGACGCAGGCTCGATTTTCCTCATGAAGAACGGCGAGCTAGAATTTCGCCATGTCCAAAACGACACCATCTTTGGCGCAAACGGAGGCGGGCTTTTTCAGTACGGCACGGAAAGCCTGCCGGTCAGCGACAGTTCCATTGTCGGTTACTGCGCCCTGACCAAAGAAATGGTGGTGATCAACGATGCCTATGTCATCGCCGAAGGGCTACCCTACCGTTTCAATGCCTCCTTTGACGAGAAGAATGGCTACCGCACAGTCTCCATCCTGGCCGTGCCGCTGGTCTCGCGCGGTCACAGTTTGGTTGGGGTGATGCAACTGATCAATGCCAAAAACCGCTGGGGTAGAGCGACAGTTTTTTCCGAGCAGGTCAAAACCCTCGTGCCGATTTTCACCAATAATGCCGCTGCGCTCATTGAGCGGAGCATCCTCAACCGGGATCTGACGCTACGTATGGCCAAAATGGCCGAGCTGCACGATCCAAAAGAGACCGGCGCACATGTCCAGCGGGTCAGTGCCTTCTGCGCGGAACTATACCAATGCTGGGCAGAGAATAGAAATCTACCTCGCTTGGATATCCGCCGCTTCCGCGACATCATCAGTCATGCCTCTATGCTTCATGATGCTGGTAAAGTAGGCATTCCTGACTCTATCTTGAAAAAGCCAGGCCGTTTGACTCATGAGGAATTTGATGTCATGAAGCAGCACACCATTTATGGCTCTAGGCTCTTTAATAGCATCTCCTCGGAACTGGATCAGGTCACGCACGACATCATCCTTTATCACCATGAACGCTGGAACGGTACGGGCTACCCAAAAGGGCTTGTTGGGGAACAGATCCCGCTGGCCGCCCGGATCACCGCCTTAGCTGATGTCTTTGATGCGCTCTCATCCAAACGCAGTTATAAAGAGGCGTGGAGCGACGAAATGATCTACGAGGAACTCCGCAAGGAATCGGGCCAGCATTTTGACCCAGAGCTAGTGGAAACATTTTTTCAGATTACCAATATCCTTCATGCTATTCAGATGAAGTTCAAGTGAGAGACAATGATTGAGAAAGCCATAGCAGAGCTGAAGAAACTTGTGCCCTTCAAGGAGACAACTGAACTTGGCGACATCGTCCTGATTCTGGCCGAAGAGGGGCAGCAACCGACCCTGATCTATGCGATAGTGACTGGCATCGAGCGCGATCCCTCTCGCCGGGATGAGTGGTGGCATGTCGCCCTGCATCTGCTCTCTGTGCCGCCACAAGCCGTGGTTTGGACGCTGAGAACCCCGCAGTTTACTGGTCAAGAGAGCTTTACAATGGGCGGCCAGGCCAGGTTCATCAAGGCACTGCGGATTGATCGGCAGCAACCTACCCCACCACAGCCCGAATCCAAGGCCAGAGGCGGCTTGCGGCTGGTGAAATAGACTTCTTACTCGCTGGCAAAGCAGTTTGGCTTGGCAACAAAGGAGTTTGGCCGACTTGGAAAGGAGTTATACTCGGCAGAAGAGGAGTCTGGCCAAGCCGCAAAGGAGTTCTGCTGACTTGCCAAGGAGTTTGAGTCGGCCAAACTCCTTGCTTGCTCACTGGGAAAGCAGTTTGGCCAAGCCAAACTCCTCTTCTGCCGAGTATAACTCCTTGCTTACCGAGCCAAACTGCTTGGCAAACGAGCAGGAATCTATTACAAGATGTCGAAGAGTGCGTGACAAATACCACAACAGGAAAAAAAGGCGCGTTCTCTGCTTCAACCTGTTTGCTGATGGAACGCACCCCTTCTTGTTGAGGTATGCAGGAGATCTATGAGCCAGATAACTTGGGAGAGCAAAGTGGCTCATCCCAACGGCGTGCATTGCCGAGTGGCGGCTCAACTTACTGAGATCGTAGCCACTCATGATGCTGAAGTGCGAATCATCATCAGCCCAGAGGAGACGGTTGACTGCGCCTCGATGCTGGAAATCCTCAGTCTGGCTCTGATCCAGGGCAGCCGAGTCGCCTTTACCGCTGAAGGCCCAGACGCAGAGCAGGTAGCCAAGGCTATCGACCAGCTGCTTTCCGACAGGGAGGCATCCTGAATGGACAGCGAATTTGAGCGGCGGCCTGAGCCTGAGGAACCAGAGACCTTGCACGGGATCAGCGGTTCACCTGGCATCGTGGTTGGCAAGGTGGTGGTCTTCAGTCCTTTGGAAGATGGCCACATCCGCTACCGGTTGGAGCCAGGTGCAGCGGTCAAGGAGGAGGAGCGCTTCTTAGCCGCTGTGGAGCGGGCTGAACAGAGCCTGATCAGCCTGCGGCAGCAGTTCGAGGGTGATCTAGCTGACACCGTGGCGATTGTTGATTCCCACATCCGCATGGTCAGGGATCGGATGATTGTCGAGCAGACCCTGAGTCTGATCCGCCAAAAGCAGATCAACGCCGAATGGGCCTTGGCCCGTTCCCTTGGCCTGATCAAAAAAAAGTTTGACCATATCGCTGATGACTATATTCGTAGCCGCTTCGCCGATGTGGAGTACGTGGCCCGGCAGGTGGCCGAGCAACTTACAGGTCAAGGCCGCAGTTTTCCGGCAGGCTTTGCCGAGCCAGTGATTGTGGCGGGCGAAGACTTCTCGCCTGAAGACACGATTCGGATGTACACCGACAGGGTACTCGGTTTCCTGACCGAGAAGGGCGGTTCTACCTCGCACACCGCGATTGTCGCCCGCTCCTTAGGCCTGCCAGCGGTAGTCGGCGTGAGTGGTATCACCAGCCGCTGCCGTACCGGCGACACGCTGATTCTTGATGGCTATGAAGGTCGGGTTTGTTTGCACCCGACCATGGATCAACAGCGGCTTTATCTGGAATACGACCGCCAGCATCGGGCCTTTTCTGACGAGATGAGCTGGTACATCCGCCTCTCTTCGGAGACGGTGGATGGTCTGCGGGTTCGCTTCTCGGCAAACATCGAAATCCCAGACGAATTAGAGGCAGTCATCTACTATGGAGCCGCTGGCATCGGCCTATTTCGCTCTGAATTTGGCTATCTCCAACGCAGGCAGCTCCCGGACGAGGAAAGCCTCTTTATCATCTATCGGAATATGGCTGCTGCCCTTGCCCCAGAGCCAGTGACAATCCGCACCTTGGATGTGGGCGGCGACAAACTGTCCTCGCATCTGCCAGAGCTACGCTTTAGCCGCGAACGCAACCCGGCTTTGGGCCTGCGCTCGATCCGTTTTTCTCTTCGCGAGAAATCGCTCTTTAATACCCAGCTTCGCGCCTTGTTGCGGGCCTCACAGCACGGCAGGTTGCGTATCCTCTTACCCTTGATCTCTTCTCTTAGCGAGCTGAAGGAGGCGCGACAGGTGATCAATGGGGTGATGGAGCAGCTTGCTAAAGAAGGCGTGCCGTTTAACCCGGACACTGAAATCGGGATTATGATTGAAGTGCCGAGTGCGGTGGTGATGGCCGACACCTTGGCAGAGGAAGCAGACTTTTTCAGCATTGGCACAAATGATCTCATCCAGTATTCACTGGCCATTGACCGGGGTAACGAGTACGTGGCCCAGATGTACGACCCGCTCCATCCGGCAGTGCTGCGGATGATCAGCCAGACCGTGGAAGCTGGGCACCGGCAAGGGATTGAGGTCTCCCTTTGTGGCGAGATGGCTGGCGATGTATTCACTGCGCCCGTGCTGCTTGGTCTTGGCTTGGACGAGCTATCCATGCGGCCCTCAGCCATTCCGCATGTCAAGCGGCTACTGCGCCACTCCACCTTTGCCCGACTGACTGCGCTGGCTGCCCAGATTCTCAAATGCAAGGACAGCAGCGAGACCGCCGCCCTCCTCAGGCAGTATCTAGCCGACAACTATCCTGACCCCTTCATTGACTGCAATGAACGAACGTGATCTAATCGAGCATATCCGCCTGCTCACGGAGACGGATGGCGCAGGTTTGCTTTTAGGTATCGGCGACGACTGCGCGGTGATCGAAAAAGATCGGGAGACGGTCTGGCTACTGACCATGGACACTCTGATCGAGTCAGTGCATTTCAATTGCAAGTGGCATCCGCCAGAACTACTGGGCCGCAAGGCCGTGGCAGTCAATATCAGCGACATTGCAGCAATGGGTGGCAGGCCGCTGTTCGCTCTGCTGTCTCTGGGTCTGCCCGCCGATTTTGCCGAACAGTGGGCCAAGCAGCTGAGTTACGGGATCAGTAAAGCGTGTCAACAATATGGCTGCCTGCTGATCGGTGGTGACACGGTATGCAGCCCTGCTGGGGTCTCGCTGACCTTGACCGTGATTGGCGAGATGCAACGCAACCAGGTGCTGTACCGTGACAAGGCAAAACCTGGCGATACCATATGGGTTTCCGGGCCGCTGGGCTGGTCTGCTGCTGGGTTAGCCCTACTTCAGGCTGGAAAAACTCTAGCAGACCAGCAATGGCAGCAACTTTTGCTCGCTCATCTTGACCCGCAGCCGCGTGTTCAATTAGGGCAGTTTCTCGCCAGCAGCGGACTCGTTCATGCGATGATGGATATGTCGGATGGACTAGCAACTGATTTGGCGCATATCTGCACCCGCAGCAAAGTTGGCGCATGGGTTGAGGGCGATCTGCTGCCAGGCCGGGAGGCACTTGCAGCCGCAGGCGAATTACTTTGCCAAGACCCGCTGCGCTGGCTGGTCTCTGGCGGTGAGGACTATGAACTGCTGTTTACAGCGTCTTCAGCAAACAAAGCAAAGCTCCTCGAACTGACAACAGCGCAGGGTTGGACGGTTTATCCGATTGGAACAATCATTGAGGGGCAAGGAGTCAGCCTGCTGAACAGCGGCGTTCAAGAAACAATATCCTTTGATGGCTTTGATCACTTCAAAAAGGGGGAGAGATCATGCACAAGAACAGATGCCGGGTCGGGATAACAGCTTTAGGGCTGTCTTTCCTTGCCTTGCTGCTGTCCGTTTTTCCTGCCTGCTTGCTTGATAAGAAGCGGGCAGTCCTTGAGCAGCTCTGCACAGATCAAACAGCAGCCTTTTCCTTCAACTGTAATGAAACAAACCAGGATTGCACCACAGCGGCGGAACATTGCGTGTCTGCTCTCAAAGAGCAAAGCCAGCGGCAGCGGCTTTGCAAGCACGCGATGATACTAGCGGCCTGTTCCGCGATCGGCGCAGCTGTTTGGTCATGGCGAAAAGAGCGGGTCAAAGAGTTCTGCCTCTTCAGCATCACCTCTTCCTTGGTCGCGCTGTCTTGGCAACAGGTTGGCGCGGTACTTGCGGTGAGTATTGCCCTATTAGTCTTCACCGTGCTGGCTGCTCGAATAACTTAAGAACTCTGTATAAGCCAACAGGAAAAATTTACAGTCAAGATCAAGTAGGTTACAGAAAAGTGCAAATAAGCAAGAGAAGAGTCTTGCTTGTTTGCCAAGGAATTTGACCTGGCCAGAAAGGAGTTGTACTCGGCAGCAAAGGAGTTCGGCTTGGCCAAACTGCTTTCCTGCTGAGTAACAAAGGAGTTTTGCCGACTAAAACTCCTTTCCTAGTCGGCAAAACTCCTCTACGACTTACCAGAACTCCTTTCTTGCCAAGCCAAACTCCTCTTATACTCGGCCAAACTCCTTTGCTGCCGAGCACAACTCCTTTGCAAGTCGGCAAAACTCCTCTTTTACCGAGTAGAACTCCTTTGCCAGCGAACACGAAAGGAGTGCTCACGCAGGGTTATGCAACCTGTTCGCTTTCCGCTGCAATCTGACTGTTGATTTCTGCAAGATGGCCTGTCAGTTATATAAAAGCAGCGCGTTATCTTCCTCAAAAGCAATGCGGCTAACAGGTTGCGCGGCCAGCAACTTGCTGTCACCAGCTTCGTATTGCAAAAGAGTTTGCAGGAAAAGGAAGCTATCAATCGGCATAAAGGTGAATTTGAGAGCCATGCCGTCCTCAGCCACCCGCACTACTCTACCCGCAGCCTTAATTTTCGCCTCAGAGACAGATCGCTGAAGCCAAATCTCGCAGGTGTCACCTGTTTTTTGCTCGCTCTGACCTTGAACAAACATGCCGCTCAGACTCAGGTTGCTGACCGAATGTTTATACTTCTTTGCGCCGAAATCTAGGTTGACCTCTTGTTGCGTATTTACCCGGCTGAAATGACGGCGGTTGCTGTAGTCCATTCTGATCACCTGTGGCAAGAGAGCATTCGGCTGAGACTGGTTTGGCATCGAAGCATTCTTTTTTGACTATAGGGAGACAGCTGCAAAAACGATGCCATTTTCCTAGAAAAAGTAGGGCAGCATGAATAGTCAACGGTTCCTGAAGAAAAATCTGGTGTTGCTCTGGGGTAGACTCTCAGGGAAGAGCAAGGAACAGAAGAATACCAGCAAAGCTCTCTGATTTGCCCGGCGGGCAAGTGACAAAAATTGTCAGCGAGTGACAAAAAACGTCACTCAGGAGGAAGCGGGATTTTTCAGCGCATCAGGTTACAGCAGTTCATTGACCTGCTCTTGGGTCAGGCCCGTGTCTTCCACAATTTCTTCTACGCTTCGCCCTCTTCGTAACATCTTGCAGGCAATTTCTTTCGCCTTTTCGTCAATCGTTTCTTTCCGCGCTGCCTCGTCTTTCATCTTGGCCCGCTCTTGTGGAGTGACTTGACTCTCTTCGATGCAGTTAAACACCTTGTGAATAACTGGGTTTTTGTATTGCGTTTCATCAACCTGCTCATCAAGGGTATCGTCAATCGCCCGCAGCCATTCCTGACAGACACCAGGCGTTTCCTCACTGACATATTTCGGGCAGATATAGATAATTTTGTGCGCAATCTCTTTGAGCGGCCTGCCGTGCAAATCTTTTGGGTCAAAATCAATGACAGCAATGTCTGCGTGATGCCTGTCGCCAGAGGTTAAAACGACCAGCGTATATACTTTGATGTCGGGCCGATATGTTTTCGTGTGTGCGGTCAGCTCCAGCATTGCCGCGCAGTGATAATAGAGAAATCGGTCGTAGTGATCTGTCAAGCGGTCATGCTGAATATCAACTACAATGCGGTTTTTGCTATCTTCAGCAAAGAGGTCAAAGTGCGCATCTACTGGGCCAATCGGTGGATGGAAGGACTTTTCCGTCTCAACTTTGCTGATTTCAATATCGACCCCGATGAAATCTCTGACAAAGGCGGTAAAGATTTCTGGATCGCCAAAGGCCTTTTTAAAAATAACACCATAACGCAGTGGGGCTACGTGTTTCATTGGTTCTACCTCTCGAGAAAAAGGGACGATTGCCTGGCCAACTATCAGAAATCCGCTGCCAAAAGTCAAGAGTATTATCAGATTCCTGCCGACGGCGTGTTTACCCTTTTTACCAAATCGTGTACAGTTGGCGGCATGGATATTATTACCACCCACCTCAACGCTGACTTTGACGGCCTGGCCTCAATGATCGCGGCCCGGAAACTCTATCCTGGCGCGGTGCTGGTCTTTGCTGGCTCGGCGGAACGCAGGCTCGGTGAGTTCCTTTCTGCTGATCTCCGCAACCTGTACGACTTCCAAAAGCTCAAAAATCTCGATCTCACCGCAGTTTGCCGCCTGATTGTCGTGGATACCCGCCAGCCTGACCGCCTTGACCGGCTTCAGGACTGCCTGGGCAATCCTGGTTTAGAAATTCATCTCTACGACCACCACCCAGACGCGCCTGGCGACCTGCATGGTAACGTTGAGCGAGTGGAATTAGTCGGTTCCACAGCCACCCTTTTTGCCCGCATCTTTCAGGAACAGCAGATCAGCCTAACGAGCGACGAGGCCACCCTGATGAGCATTGGTATTCACGAGGATACCGGCTCTTTTCTCTACTCTGGCACCACGCCCGCTGACCTACAAGCCGCTGCTTGGCTGCTTGAACAAGGAGCCAAGCTGGATGTAGTCAATCATTTTGTCAGCCACGATCTTTCCGCCCCGCAAGTTTCCCTGCTCAGTCAGCTGCTGAAGAATTCAGCGGTCTATACCATCCAATCCGTGCAGGTGACAATCAGTCGCTTGACCCTGCCTGACTATGCCGACGACTTTTCCGCCTTAGTGCGGCGAATGATGGTCATGGAGAACTTGGATGCGGTCTTTGCTTTGGTCTGTATGGGCGAGCGGCTCTACCTTATTTGCCGCAGCCGGATACCTGAAATCAATGCTGGGGCAGTTGCCCGCTTCTTTGGCGGCGGCGGTCACGCTTCTGCCGCCTCTGCTGCGATTGCCAACAAGACTATCTTCGAGGCGGAAGAAGAGCTGCTGCATTTGCTCTACCGTTGTATCCGGCCCAAGGCTTTAGCGCGGGAAATCATGTCCGCACCCGTGATTACAGCCACGCCAGAAATCAGCCACAGCGAGGCCAGCGAGCTGCTCACCCGCTATAATATCACCGGCTTGCCCATTGTCAGCGATAACAGCGACCGGAAAAAGCCCAAGGGCTTGCTTGGCCTGATTTCCCGGCGGGTGGTAGAAAAAGCCATTGCCCATCAGCTCGGTGCCATGCCGGTAAGCGACTACATGAGCACGGAAATTGAGACCCTGCCAGAGACCGCGACCCAGGCAGACATCCAAGAACTGATCATTGAGCACCATCAGCGGCTGCTGCCGATAGTTCGGCAGGAAAACGGCGAGGATATCCTGGTTGGGGTGATCACCCGCACGGATTTGCTCAACCTGCTCGTGCATGATCCGGCCCGACAACCGCGCAGTTTGCTCCGTCAGGATGAATTACCCTCAGCCGAACGCAGCCGCAACATCACCCGCCTGATGATTGACACCTTGGGCAAGGAAATCATCCTGCTTTTGCGCGAGATTGGCGAGATTGCGCAGGAGGTGGAGATGCGGGCTTACGCTGTTGGTGGCTTTGCCCGCGATTTGCTCTTACAAACCTGCAATCTCGACCTGGATATTGTCGTCGAAGGGGACGGCATTCTCTTTGCCCAGGCCTTTGCCGCCAAGAAAAAGGCGGCAGTACGCACCCACGAGAAGTTTGCCACCGCTACAATCCTCCTAGCCGACGGAATGCGGCTAGATGTAGCCACTGCGCGCTTAGAATACTACGCTTCGCCTGCAGCCCTGCCGATAGTGGAGAAGAGTTCGCTCAAACTCGACCTCTTTCGTCGCGACTTCACGGTCAATGCGATGGCTGTGCATCTCAATCCTGACCGCTTTGGCCTGCTGGTTGATTATTTCAGCTCACAAAATGATCTGAAAGAGCGGCAACTGCGGGTCTTGCACAACCTCAGTTTTGTTGAAGACCCCACCCGCATCTTTCGGGCTGTGCGTTTTGAGCAACGCTTGGACTTCCGCATCACTAAGCACTCGGAAAAACTGATTCGCAACGCGGTGCAAATGCACCTGGGCAAGACCTTCACCGGTCTCCGCTTCTTTAACGAGCTGAAGTTGATCTTCTCGGAAGATACGCCGCTGGCCGCACTGCGTCGCTTGGAGGGTTTCGGCCTGTTCCCCTTACTTTGGCCGGATTTGCGGCCCAATTTGAAGATCGACCGCCGCTTTATCCACGTCATGACTCAAGCAGAAAAGGCCATTTCCTGGTTCCGGCTCCTTTATTTGCCCGAAGCAGAAAAGCAGTGCGAATGTTGGAGCGTGCGCCTGCTCGCTTTGTTCAGTCGCTCGCGGGAATTAGAGCTGCCCCGCTTCTGCGACCGCTTTGAAGTGCCGCCCAAACAGCGCAAATTCCTGATCGAGCGGAAGAGCAAGGCCGAACGCATCGCTGCAACTATGCAATGCCGCCCTTTTCTCAAAGCCAGCGAAATTTACTGGCTCCTGCGCGACCTTGATAACGAGGGCCTGCTCTGCCTAATGGTGATTGCCCGGAAGAAACACATCCAGCAGGCCGTGTCGCGCTACGTGACTAATCTGCGCGATATCCGCCCATTGATTAACGGCCAAGATTTGCTCGAATTGGGCTTGCAGCCAGGCGCAGTGTTCCGCACTTTGCTCAATCAGATCATCGAAGCACAGCTTAATGGCGAGATCAGCAGCAAAGAAGAAGCCCTTGCGCTGGTACAAAAGCTGCATTCAGAGGAGTGCTAGGAGGTTTCACACGTATGAATGGAGCATTTAGACATGTAAATGCTCTTCGCAGACGTGCAAAAGCTCTATTCAAACGAGTGTTAGCTGGTTTTAAACCAGTGAATGGAGCTTTTGGACATCCAAATTCTCTTCATGAACATCCGAAAGCTCCATTCAAACAAGTAAACAGAGTATTCAGACGTGTGAATGCTCCTTGCGAACATGCAAAAGCTCTGTCCAGACGAATGCTAGCAGATTTCAAACGAGTAAATGCTCCTCGCGGACGTACAAAAGCTCTATTCAAACGAGTGAACGGAGTATTCAGACATGTAAATGCTCCTAATAAACGAGTGGAAAGAGCACAGTCTCGTTGCCCCGTAGGGGCAGGCCCCTGTGCCTGCCCTCTCATACGAGAAGAAACCGCTTGAATTCCAGGGCGACCACAGGGGCCTCCCCCTACAGCAATATTGGCAACTCTTCTCAAGAGAAGACAACCATTGTATCCTGCTTCAGCTCTACAAGAAATGCACGCCAGCGTTTGCAGAAGCATATTTCCAGAAAATACACGAGATAGCATTATGGCTGAAATCCCGGATAAAGCAAAACTGATCATCGACAGGTTTCTGTCCGAGCTGGCAGAAGATGGTATTGGTATCGAGCAGGCAATTTTGTTCGGCAGCTATGCGCAAGGAACCTTTGACGAATGGAGCGATATTGACCTAGCTCTGGTCTCCAGCACCTTTGAAGGAGATCGGTTTAGAGACCGGGAAAAGATCCGGCGGATTAAACTCAAAGTCAAGTACCACCGGCAAAGCCGGTGGCTTGAGATTCTGAACCGCTCAAAGCGGTTAAACAACTTGAGCTGCCTGAAGGCAGCCGCTATTCAAACAGGTTGAGCTGCTCAAGACGCTGGTCTTCCTTCTCCTGAGCTTGA
>NZ_JBLWEO010000033.1:0-29773 GCF_048287395.1 Candidatus Electronema sp. PJ
ACGGTCAGCATTCCGCCTCTTGTCCTGCAATCCATTGACAGCTCTGTCAGCTTTCATAAAGCGGAACTCAAACGACTCCAGCAGGCGATCTCGGATCATATTGACAGCCAGCCGGACATGAAGCACGACATGAGCCTGCTCGCCAGCATCTCGGCGGTCGGGCCGCAGACCGGCAGCAAGATGCTGGCTGTCATGAAGGCCAAGCAGTTCCAGTCTAGCAGGATTAAGGTCGGTCACTCTCTGCTGTCTTATTATTCCAGCTTCAGATCGCAGGAACCCTTGTTTGGCGAGGAATATACCTCCACCACATAAAGGCCATCGACTTTCTCCGGTAATATGTGAATGCGGACACTGGCGTTCAGGCACTTTTCTCCGCCCCCTTGTACCGCATCTACACGTTCAGCCAGCTTTACTCCCTGGGCAAAGGCTTCGTTAGGAGTTTTTTCGTATCCTCTGACGCAGGTCTTTTTCCTTTCTAAAGGATAAGCTGTATTGGCGATAATAAGTAGGCTAGTTGCTAAGGCTGCGATGATATATTGTTGCATGATCGTATCCTCCCTCGACTATTGAAAATGCTTTCTCAACATGTTCTTTTGAAGGGGTAGTTCCTTCTTTTTTGCTATTGATAACCATTCCTAATTAAAGGGTACAAAAAAAAGACGAGCGTGTCAAATTTTTTCCTGGTTCTGGTTGACTTCTATCCGATCAAAGGCGTAAAATTCAAAATTAAGCAAACAATATCCTCATGACCGCCCGAGATCGATCTTCATCGATATTATTTGAAAATATGAGTACGCGACACTCACCCAAGAGAATCAACGCGAGATAACAAGCAAAAGCCTACCCCCTCCTAAACCACTTTTCCATCTCCTGCGACGAGAATATCTTCAGCACTGGGCGACCATGCGGACAGTGCGAGAAGACCTCGCAGCCGCCCATCTGCTCTAACAGCTTCAGCATTTCTTCTGGCTGAAGGCGGTTTCCCGCCTTAACCGCTGCTTTGCAGGCTAATGAGGCCAATAATTTGTCCACATGCTCTGGTACAGGGGCGGCTAATCCGTCTAATATATCGAGCAGCACTTCCTGCGGCGACAAATGCACAGCCAAGGCAGGCAGGGTCTTGATTACCCAGGTACTACCGCCAAAGAATTCCGTTTCTACGCCGAGTGCGGCAACAGAATCGTGCTCCTTTTCCAAGAGATCCGCCTGTTCAGGCTTCAGCTCCATTGTGATTGGAAAGAGCAGGGCCTGACTAAAGGGCTGTCGCTGCTCATACTGCTGCCGCAGCTGCTGATACAGGATGCGCTCGTGGGCTGCGTGCTGATCTATCACCACGAGCTGACCTTCTTGCTCGCAGAGGAGATAGAGATTCAGCAATTGGCCGATCAGCCGGAGGCTATTGCGCTTCGGCTCCTTCAACGGCAAGAGGGCAGGGCAGGGCAGGGGAGTCTGCGTATGAAATTGCGGCTGCGGCTCCGCAGATTGGACAACAAGCGGCACCGTAAGCAAGCCGCTCTCTTTGGGTAAATTCGGCAACACGGTCTGCACCTGCTCTTTTTTCGGTGCAGCAAAGAGCCGGGCGCGCAGCTGCTCCTCTTGCTTCTGCACTGCTTCAGCTACAGCCTTTACCACGACCTGATGTACCTCGCCAGCATTGCGGAAGCGGATTTCCCTCTTGGCTGGATGAACGTTAATGTCGGCCAATTCCGGCGCAAACTCCAGGAACAGGCCACCTGCGGGCTGCTGCCCCTTCATCAGCAGACCCTGCATCCCTTCTGCCACTGCATGACGGAGCATTCTGTCCTGCACAGGCCGCCGATTGACGCAAATCCGCAATAGACCCGACGCTATTCCCTCTGGCAGGAGCCAACCATGCACGGTTAAATCGCCAGTAGCCTCGATAGCCAACAGTTCATTTTTGGGCCATTGGCAGACATCGCGCAATCGTTGCTCTGAACTGGCAATAGAGAGGTCAAGGGTCTTGCGTTCATCGACGTACAGGGAAAAAGCGACTTCTGGATAGGCTAGAGCCTGGTTGCGGATAACCTCTTCGATATGTGCCAACTCGGTGCGCTTGCTCTTGAGGAATTTGCGGCGAGCTGGGATGTTGGCAAAGAGCTGGCGCACTTCAACAATGGTGCCGCAAGCGCAGCCCACCTCATGCACATCGTGGAGAATACCGCAGCGTACCTCGGCTTGCGTGCCAGCCACAGCTTCGTGGAGCCGAGAAAGGATAGTGAGTCGCGACACTGAGGCGATACTGGGCAAGGCTTCGCCGCGAAAGCCGAGAGTAGCGATGGCATCCAGCTGGCTTTCCTCAGTGAGCTTAGAGGTCGCGTGGCGTTCCAGGCAGAGCAGCACGTCATCCTGATCCATACCGCAGCCATTGTCTGCCACACGAATTAACCGGGTGCCATCATCCTCTACTTGGATCTCAATCCAGTTGGCTCCGGCATCAAGGGCGTTTTCCAGCAGCTCCTTGACAGCAGAAGCAGGCCGTTCAACAACCTCGCCAGCAGCAATCCGGCTGGCGAGCTGATCTGAGAGAAGGCGAATTTTCGACATAGCGTTCCTTTGCGCTGCGGTTGGGAGTTACAGGGTTCTGGCAGTGTACCGGAAAAGGGAAGGTTTTGACAGGGGGAAGGGAGCAAGGTATGATGACGACATTGCGGCCAATGCGAGAAAATACAGCAAAATGGCGCGTAGGAAACTTTTGCCAAAGTCTGGATCTCAAATGAAAGAACTCAATATCTTGCGATGAATTTTTTAAACCATCTTCTGACAATTTGGGAAATTTTTCTTTCCGCCCTTGGCTATCCCTTTTTTTCCTTCAACGGGATCGATGTCTCGTTAGCCGCGCTGTTGAAATTGGCCATTTTGCTCGTGTTCGCCCTCTTGCTCCTTCGGCGTGCCCGCCGCAAAGCCGCTACCGTGCTGGTGACAAAAACTCGCCTCTCGTCAGGATCAGCAGCCTCGATCACGACCCTGGGCTATTATGTCACTTCCGTGCTCGTCTTCTTTATCATTCTCAATACCATCGGCATCAATCTGACCCAACTCACGGTCATTTTCGGTGCGCTCGGTATTGGCATCGGTTTTGGTCTCCAAACCATCATGAACAACTTTATCAGCGGCATTATCATCCTGGTTGAACAGGTGATCAAAACTGGTGACATTGTTAATCTGGAGAATGGGCTTTCTGGGGAAGTAAAGAAAATCGCGATCAGGTTCACCGTAATCAAAACAGGGGACGGCGAAGATGTTATTGTCCCCAACTCAGAGTTTGTCTCGGGCAAAGTCAAGAGTTGGATGTACAGTGACGACTGGCGGCGCTTAACCATCCCCTTTCTGGTGGCCCAGTCTGCCAATCCAGAGGAGATTGTTCGGCTCGCAGGCGAGGCAGCCCGCGAGGTGGAGATCACCCGCGAGGATGAGACCCACCCGATCCTGGTCTTTTTCGAGGGCTTTGGCGAAAACGGCCTGCAATTCTCCCTTCGGGTCTGGTGTCGCATGTATCAGCTGCTGCCCAACACCGGTCTGCACAGCGACTATTACTTTGTCTTGCACAAAAAACTGAAGGCAGCTGGCATTGAACTGCCTTTTCCCCAGCGCGACCTGCATTTGCGCTCAATGGCCCCAGAAGCGGCAGACTTCAGGCAGGCCCAAAATTAGCTCGACAACAAAGTATGCCTCTGCTGCTTTTCTTGACTTGTCTGGCAGCTGCTTTATAGTGTAGCCTGACAATTTATAGCCGTAATCGCCAGGAACCAGACAGCGGTGCAGTCCGAACAAGATTACCGCCACCAGCAAGGAGGAGCCGTTTCCATGAACAGGGGCAACCGGGCAGTAGAAGGCCAGCACATTTCTTTTCCAGCGCATTCAGCAGAGATAAAACTGCCGCGCAGCCTCTTTCTTTCATTGCTTGCCGGAGGGGCTGCTTTCCTCCTGCTGCCGGTTGTGGCAGGGGCACAAACGATGTTTGTCTCCCAGAATATCGATATCCCCGTGCGGAGAGGGGCAGGGGAGCAGTATAAAATCATCAAGATGGTGCGGGTCAACGATAAAACCGAATTGCTGGAGGAGCGGAATGACTGGGGCAAGGTTCGCTTTCAGGATGGCGAAGAGGGCTGGCTCCCCAAATCGTTGCTGACCCCGGCCATACCTGTGGTTGAAGACACCAAAAACCTACGAACGGAAAATGAACAGCTCCGGCGGAAGAATAATGATCTGAATATGGAGCTTTCTGCGCTGAAAGAGCACCAAAATAGCGAAGGCGACAAACTTGCTGCCTGTATCAACGAACAAAATATGATTAAGGCCGAACGGCGAGCGGTTGAGGATACAGGCAAAGTGATTTGGTTCCTCTCTGGTGGCGGTGTGCTGTTGCTTGGCTGGTTGTTGGGCCGCCTTTCTTTTGGTTCGCAGAAAAAACGCAGCGGCCTACGCTGAGAGCAATTTTTTTCCCCGGAAAGTATGAAACTCATCCGCTCAACAACGATTCTCGCCATCCGACATAAAGGCGAAGTGGTCATGGCTGGCGACGGTCAGGTCTCGCTTGGCCAAACTGTGATCAAGCATAATGCCCGTAAGGTGCGGCGGCTGCACCATGATAAGGTGATTACCGGCTTTGCTGGCTCCACCGCTGATGCTTTCACCCTATTTGACCGGCTTGAGCAGAAGCTGGAACAGTTCAATGGCAACCTGATGCGGGCCTCAGTGGAGTTAGCCAAGGATTGGCGCACCGACAAAATGCTCCGCCGCCTAGAAGCCATGCTGATTGCCGTGGATAGCAAATATTCCCTCCTGCTTTCTGGCAGTGGCGACGTGATTGAATCGGATGACGGCATCCTGGCCATTGGTTCGGGCGGGGCTTTTGCCCAAGCAGCGGCCTCAGCATTGGTCGCCCATTCGGATTTAGATGCCGAGAACATTGCCCGTGAAGCCATGAAGATAGCCGCCTCCATCTGTGTCTATACCAATCACAATCTGATCGTGGAAAAGGTGCAGGCGCAGCCCTCTCCACAGAGTTGCTAGCCATTTCAGCAGCCTACCAACCTGGTGCAACTCGTGTCCGGCTCGTTTACCAACGAGTTTGGCTCGCTGAGAAAGGAGTTTTACTCGGCAACAAAGGAGTGCTGCTCGGCAGCAGAGGAGTTTGGCTTGGCCAGAAAGGAGTTCTGTTTGGCCAAACTGCTTTCCTGCCGACTTACCAAGGAGTTTGGCTGAGTAACAAAGGAGTTGGAGTCGGCCAGACTCCTTTTCTGCCGAGCAAGACTCCTTTCCAAGTCGGCAGAACTCCTCTTTTGCCAAGCCAAACTCCTTGGTCAGCGAGCAAAAAAGGCAGAGTCAGAGGCATTACTCGATTGCTGAGAAGATTGGCTTGTCTCTCTTGCCCTGTAAACTGATTTGCACCAACTGCGCAGCTCCTCTCGGTTTCTTTTTCTTTGAGATAACAGGATCTACATGAATACTACCTTAAATTCCCTCACCCCGAAGCAGACCGTAGAGGAACTTGACCGCTATATCATCGGTCAGAACGAGGCTAAACGCTCTGTGGCCATAGCTCTGCGCAATCGCTGGCGGCGGCAACAGGTGCCGCCTCCGCTGAACGAGGAGATTGCGCCGAAAAATATCATCATGATTGGCCCAACCGGGGTTGGCAAGACGGAAATCGCCCGCCGCTTGGCACATTTGGCCCAGTCGCCTTTCCTCAAAGTCGAGGCTTCCAAGTTTACTGAGGTGGGCTACGTGGGCCGCGACGTGGAATCGATGATTCGCGACCTGGTGCAGTTGGCCGTCAACATGGTAACGAAAGAAGAGGAAGAGAGCGTGGCAGCCAAAGCCGCTGCCGCCGCAGAAGAGCGGCTGCTCGACCTGCTTTTTCCGCTGCCAGAGCGAAAGCCAGTCCAAGAGGGCGAGGTCATCGAGCTGCCCTACGACGAGGATGCCGAGGAAAGCCGACTGCGCAGCAGTGTTGCGAAAACCCGCGAGAAGCTGCGCCGAATGCTGCACAGTGGCGAGTTAGATGACCGGATGGTTGAGTTGAAAGTAGCCACTGGCAGGCCGCAAGGGCAGATAGTTGAAGTGTTTTCCGCCTCCTCTGGCATGGAGAATATGCAGTCCTCATTACAAGAGGCCTTCTCCAAGATCTTTCCGGGCCAGAAGCAGGAGCGCAAAATCCGGGTGCCCGAAGCCCTTGAGTATCTGAAGAAGGAAGAAGCGCAGCGGTTGGTAGATATTGAGAGTGTGGCCGAGAAAGCAGTGCGTCGCACCGAGCAAACCGGCATTATTTTCCTCGATGAAATCGACAAGATCGCCTCACGCGGCAGTTCTGGCTCAGGGCCAGATATCTCGCGGGAAGGCGTGCAGCGTGATCTCCTACCCATTGTCGAAGGCTCGACTGTCACCACCAAGTACGGCCCAGTGCGCACGGATCACATCCTGTTTATTGCCTCTGGGGCCTTTTATACCAACAAACCGTCAGACCTGGCCCCGGAGTTGCAAGGCCGTTTTCCCATTCGGGTCAACCTGCACCCGCTTGGCGAGGAGGAATTCTTCCGTATCCTCACGGAACCAAACAATGCCTTGGTCAAACAATACACTGCCCTGCTGAAAACCGAGGGCACTGAGCTGGAATTTGAGGAAGCAGCAATCCGAGAAATGGCGCGAATTGCCGCAGAAGTCAACCGCAAGACCGAAGACATTGGTGCCCGGCGACTGCATACGGTGATGGAGTGCGTGCTCGATAAGCTGTCCTACGATGCCTCGGAGTTGGGCGAGCAAACCTTCACCGTGACAGCAGATTATGTGCGGCAGCAGCTCTCGGTGATCTCTGAGAACGAGGATTTGAGCAGGTATATCTTGTAGAGAGAAGCTACGGATGGGGAGAGACATAAGCAGGTTGGATTGCAAATCTCCTCAATCCAACCTGCGTACTGTGTGTGGCTGTGGCTACTTACTTCCTGTACTTGGTCCAGCTGCCGCTTCCACTGTCCTCCTGTGTCCAAGAGCCGCTGTCAGTGTAAATTGTTCCATCCACAGTCATGCTTACTGTGGTATCCTCTGAAGTGAGAATGTTTAAAAGTGCTGGATCAAAATCAACACCTTTGATGTTGACCACGCATTCCTCTGTACTAAACACACACCGCACTTCATCAAGGTTGCCACTGCCTGCGGGAGGAAGGGGAATGGTGTATCTCAACTGGGTATCTGTCACCGTTAATGAGCTACTGGGTATTGCTCCCGGAGAAGGGAGCGTCAAGATCGGGGTACCGGGGGCAGCTACCGCAGCTACCGTAAACGTCAGCGCATCCACAACCCCGCTAGCCTTAGCCGCTTGTGCGGCAGCTTTGATGCCTGCCACGCCCTTCAGCTTGAATATGGCCTGATCGTTGTTTGCTCCCGTTTTCGTTGTTATTACTCCTGAGGTGGTAAAAGGCTGGGCCAAAGGAGAATTAGCAGCATAAGCGTAAACCATATCCTCTAGTTCATACGTTTCTTTCCAACCAGCAGGTGCATTAGCAGGTTCTTGGAGACGCACCGCGGTGAAAGGCAGGTCAGACACAAACCCCCAGAATTCACCACCTATAGATCCTGCATTTGAGTTGCCACAACTAATGCCAGTGCCGCCTGTACCGGAGCCGAGACAATTGGAAAGATTGCCAACATGTACCCAAACACCCTGGATAAGAACGTCGATACTTGAACCAGGCCCACCAGGCCTATAAAGATTCCACGTTCCACCAAAGGCATAAATAGGAGCGGCAAATGTCCAAGTTGTTATTGATGATGTCTCATTATCTATGATGTCCCACCATACACCCTTATCAACATCAAAGTGACCTGGATGTGTCGATTCCTTATTTAATCCAGGATTTAACACTGTATCATTAAAGTCTTCAGTACACGGCTCGTTGACAGCATTACTCCACCCAGACGCATCACGATCATATTCAGTGATAGTTGGCGACCAAGCGGCATGACCACCTAGTGGAATCAAAGAAATCGCTGCCAAAATCAATCCTGACATCATCCGTTTCATTTTTTTCTCCTTTATAGTGCTTAATGTTCGTTGCACGGCCATCTCGCCGTCCGTTCAACTAAACTTAACGTGTTCTTATGATACTTGCAATGTTTTTTTGCAAAAAAATCAAACAGATTAAAGGGAATAATTATTATTTCTATAGACCTCATTTCACCAGCTGATTCATCTCAAAGATCGGCAGCAGAATAGACATCACGATAAAGCCAACGGCCATACCCATCGCCAAGATCATGATTGGCTCGATCATTGAGGTCATGGCCATGACCTTGCTCTCTACTTCTTTCTCGTAGCTGTCTGCTGCCTTTTCCAGCATCTTATCTAACGAGCCACTCTGCTCACCCACAGCAATCATCTGCACCAGCATGGGTGTAAACCATTTATTGCCCCGCAAGAAGCCTGACAAACTCTTGCCCTTTTCCAGCTCTTCGCCTGCTTGCTCTAGCACCTCAGTCAACAGCACGTTGTTGAGGATGTTCTTAACTATCTGGAGGGAGGTGACGAGTGGCACGCCAGCTTGGAGCAGACTAGCCATAGTCCGCCCTAGCGAAGCTGCGGCAATCTTAATATTGAGGTCGCTGATCACTGGCAGAGTCAGCTTCAGCCGGTCCCAGATGCGCCTGCCCTGGGGATTTTGCAGAAAGAAGATACGCAAACCCAAGAAGCTGGCAAGTAGCAGGAGCAAAGCCAGCCACCAATACTGTTGAAGAAAGCCACTGACTTGCATCAGAATGGTGGTGGGCAGTGGCAAAGCTTGTTTGCGGTCGGTAAAGACCTTAGTGATCGAGGGCACAATGAAGGTAATTAGCATAAACAACACGCCAATGCCGACAAAGGCCATGAAGATTGGGTAGATCAGGGCGGCAGATATCCGCGAGCGCAGGGCTTGTTGCCGTTCGCCGAATTCGGCTAACCGCTCCAGCACTACATCCAGTGAACCTGAGGCCTCGCCTGCCCGTACCATGTTGACATAGACCTTGGAGAAGAGGCGGGGATGCTCGGCCAGCGATTCAGTCAGCGAGTTGCCCTCGTTCACTGAATCTTTGATCTGGGCAACAATCGTCTGGAGAGATTTATTGCTCGTCTGTTCAATTAATCCTGTCAGAGCAGGAACCAGCGGGATGCCCGCACCGAGTAACGTGGCCAGTTGACGGGTGGCAACATGCACTTCCTGCTGTTTGATGCGTGGCCCGCTCTGGAGGCTGAAAAAGCTGCTTGTGCCCGCTCCTATTTGGCCTCTTCTGCCTCGGGGTACGGTCTCTTTGATCTCAACGGGATATTTACCGATCTGCCGGATTTTCTGCCGAGCTACAGCAATAGAATCTGCATCTAAAACGCCTTTGTGCTTTTTGCCAGCCGCATCAAGGGCAGTATATTCGTAAACGGGCATTTATGTTATAGAGGGTATTCAGAGGGATTGCTTATCCGGCTTACCAAATCTTAAGCGTAAGGCAGCAACAAACTGCTCGTCAATCTTCCTGGATATCAATCCTAGCGGCGAATACGCACGCAGCCAAGCCAGATAACAGGTTAAGCCCATGGCCAATAGCGTGATCAGCAGATTCGGCCAGGCATTTAAAGCCCACTGGCCTTGCCATGTCCATGACCAGGCCTTGGAAAAGGGCAGCAGGTAAGGGATCGGCCATTGATAACCATCTGGCCCACGCGAGCCAAGCAGATCACAGAGCAGATGGAGATGAAAGCTGATCAGGACAAAGAGTACTGTAACTCCTTTTTGCTGTTTAGCGAGGAAAAAACTCACAGCAGCTAAACAGATCCCAAAACTGATATTGTGGCCAAGGACATGATGGTAGTCGCCCCACCAGTGTAAAGGACTGGCACTGGTGCGGGTTACATAATCCCCGATGATACCCAGTCCGTCCACATCAGGAGCAATACCAGCCACTGTGATCAGTAGCCGCTCGCGGTGAGCAACCCCGATAGCATTTGCGGTCAGCCAGCCAATAAGAAAATGGGAGACAGGACTCATAGTTTACTGAAGGGCATAGTTTTCCAGATCGTTCGTCTCTAGTCTTCCTTCTGTCAGAGATAGCAGTATTCTGCCAATTTTTCAAGAATTATACAGAGATCTTTCTTAAAACTTGTTGGTTGTAACGGAAAACTAGGGCAGGGTAGGGGGCAAAGGCGCAGTTCGCCCAGACCACAATGCTTAGGAGACTTTGTCTATAGTACTATGGAGACTTCGTTCATAATGCTTAGGACACTTCCTCCTAAGTACTTATGTCACTCTGTCCTAAGTATTATGGACGCTTCGTCCTAAGCATTATAAACTAAGCGACCTTAAGTCGCAGCGGCAGCAGCCTCAAAGCGGGCTAGGGTAGGGGAGTGCAGTAATTCAAGCATAAACTGAACGGCTGCGGCGGTGTTGCGGGCGGCAGCGGGAGTCAGGCCCTCGTGCAGTTCATACGATGTCCCAGCTATTTCCAGTAAATATGTAGGTGGCACAATATGATAGACCTGGAGACATAAGGCCAGCACTGCCTCTGGGTGCATCGCATGGGTGGTATAGGAAAGGCTTGGTGACGGCTTCAGGCGGCGGAACAGGAACTGGTCAACAGGGTTTTTCGAGGCATCGGCAAAAACTACCAGGTCATAGTCTTTAAGAACCAGAGCATCCTCTATGTTGAGCTGGTAATTGGTGTCAATGGTCACGCCTGGCAGGGCAGCAGCTTCAATCTGTCCTGCCAGAACGATGCCTGCGCCGTCGTCTTCCCGGCCTGGATTACCGTAGCCGTAGATTAAGATAGCAGGCGCGGCCTTCACATGTTTTTCCTTTTATGATCGAGAATGGCTCCGCTGGCATCCTGCAAAGTCACTTCAAGGGGCATCTGGCCCATAGCATGGGTTGCACAGCTCAGGCACGGATCATAAGCTCGAATAGCTACTTCTACGGCATTCATCATACCTTCAGTGATTTTCTGCTGGCCAGTCATCTGCACCACAGCGACACTGTTGACCGCCCGGTTCATGGGTTCGTTGTTGTTGGTCGTGGAAACTATCAGGTTGCACATCGTAATGAGGTCTTGCTCATTGACCTTGTAATGGTGGAACAGGGTGCCGCGTGGTGCTTCGATAATGCCGATACCTTGTTCGCGCCGTGTTCCTTGAGTTACCAAGTCTTCGCTCTGAAGATCAGGATCATGCAGCAGCTCTTTCATTACTTCCGCAGCATGGAGTACCTCAATCAGCCTAGCCCAATGATAGTGCATACTCATGTTGTTAGGCTTGCCGTTGGTATAGGCCCGGAACTGCTCGAACTCACGTTGGGCAAGTGGAGTGGGAATGAAGTCGCAGACATTGAGCCGGGCCAGTGGCCCCACGCGGTACCAGCCGTGCTCTTTTCCCAGATCCTTGATAAACGGGAACTTCATGTAGGTCCAAGAGCGCACTTCCTCGGCAACAACATCCAGATATTCCTGGGTGTCAACATCATTAACGAGCCGCTTACCAGTTGCATCAACAGCACGGATAATACCGTGATACAGATCCAGTGCCCCATCATGGCGCACCAGTGCCAGATGGTTAGAGGGAAAGGCCGCGAAGGTGTCTAAGAGGGCGGTATGGTCCTTATGATATGCTTTCAGTAAAGCAAGGGCTGCTTCTGACCAGGAAATCATCTTGTTGATGGACAGATCTTTATCGCCACCGATGCCATAAATAAAAGCATCCCTCTCGGCAAGAGATAAGTTCTTGTTGATCCCGCCTGGGATGGCTCCTGTGCCATGAATCTTTTTCCCAGCTGTTGCCGCAATAATCTCCTGACCGTACTTGCGCATCAGAATTGCCTGCCGTGCTAGTTCAGGATGCTGCAAGGCAAGACCTATCACATTCCTCGTTACTGGATCTGCATCAATACCAAAAAGCAGATCAGGAGAAGCCAAGTGAAAGAAGTGGAGGACATGCGATTGAAACATTTGCCCGTAGTGCATAAGACGGCGCATCTTCTCACCGACTGGTGTTAGGCCGTTGCCAGTTCCAGCTCCAACAATAACGTCTATCGCCTTGGCTGCGGCAAGATGATGACTCACTGGACAGATGCCGCAAAGACGCTGGACCAGCACTGGTGCTTCCCAATAAGGCCGCCCGCAGACAAAGCGTTCAAAGCCACGGAATTCAACGATGTGCAGCCTACTCTGCACCACGTTATGCTTGTCGTCTAAATGGATGGTCACTTTGCCGTGACCTTCGACCCGGGTTACTGGATCAATAGTAATCTTTTGTGCCATGACAGACCTCGTCCTCCTTTCAATCGAATTTCACTACTTCGTAGGGCAGTTCCAGCGCATTGCCAGTTACTAGCGCATACAGCGCATTCCAAATCAGGTCAGCCCTGGGTGGACAGCCAGGCAGGAAATAGTCTATTTTAACTATTTCGCGACAAGAATAGACCCTATCGAGGATCATGGGCAGCTCATCGTCGTTTGGGAGAATTTTATCTGGATTAGCCCCTCTGGTAGTAGGCGAGTTCAGGTAGGCTTCCTTTAAGCATTCTTGCACAGGAATATTGTTCCGCATTGCTGGTAAGCCACCCATGATGGCGCATTGGCCTACAGCTACTAAGCTCTTGCAGTGCCTACGAAACTCTTGCAGGATTTTAACGTTCTCGCTGTTGCAGCAACCGCCTTCAATCAGGCCAATATCACACTGTCGCGTGAAGGTCTTAATGTCGTTAATGGGTGATTTGTTAAATTCGACCAACTCAATTAGTTGGACAAGTCGTTCATCAATGTCAAGAAGCGACATGTGACACCCAAAGCAGCCGGCCAGCGAGGTGGTTGCAATGACTGGTTTGCTCATGAAATTCCTCCGCTTGTCATTGTCAGCAGGTAATGTCACTGCCTATGGGTTGATGATCGTATTTGCGCTGCCCTATCGGAGTGATAAAGCCCTGCTCTTTGTGGATGATCGCGCCGACCGGACAGATGTTCATAGCCTTCTGCGCCTGCTCATCCGACATCTTTGCGGCAAGCTCAAGATCAATGGTGATGGAGGTCTTGTTGCCCCGGTTTGTGAAGGCAAACAAGGGCGTACCGTCCTCAGTGCGAATAGCCTGCACGCAGCGCCTACAGAGCACGCAGCGGTTGTAGTCAATCAGCAGCTTGGGCGAAAAGGCATTAATGCTCCGCTGGGAGAAGCTGTAGTCAAACCGTGGAGCAAATATCTGAAACCGATAGGCAAGGGCTTGCAACTCGCACATGCCGCTCTTTTCGCAGGAGGGGCAAAAATGATTACCCTCTACATACAGCATCTCGACAATGGCCTTGCGCATTTCATTGAGTTCCGGGGTATCGTTCTCAACAACTATGCCCTGTAGGGCATGTGTTGTGCAGGCTGAGGTTGTTCGACCATTGACCTTGACCGTGCAAATCCGGCAGGTGCCAGGCGCAACAACATCATGAAGATAGCACAGCGTCGGGATGTAGATGCCATGTTGCCGGGCAGCCTGCACAATGGTCTGCCCTATGCTGGCCGTTATTTCCCGACCATCAATGGTGAACGTCACTGTCTCGCTCATAATACATGCTCTGGGCTGAGGTTGGGAGTTCTGCCGACATAGGCGCATGATGCTTGCACTGCCGTGGCCAGATCAAATCGGGGCAGGATGTCGCTCTCTTCAGGCAGGAGCGCGTTGTATATCTCCGGGAAATTGGCCATTGAAGTCAGCACCGGATTAGGGGCTGTTTGTCCCAAGCCGCATTTGTTGGCTTTCTTCATCACTGCACCTAACTCGCGCAAGGTGGTCAAATCCTCTGCTGTCCCCTGCCTGTTGATAATCCGCTTGAGCGTGTTGCGCATCAGCACGGTTCCCATCCGGCAAGGAGCGCAAGAACCGCAGGATTCATCTGTAAAAAATTCCATGAAATTATACATGATCGCCAGCAGGTCACGTTGCGAGCCAATGATGATGATCGAACCAGCTGTGGAACAGCCTTCAAAGGCGATAATGACATCCCGTTGCGCAGCACTGATGCAGCTGCCTGAAGGCCCACCAACCTGCACTGCCAGCGGATCGCGGGCACCTGCCATTGTCAACAGCTCGCCTATCGTCGTGCCGAATGGTACCTCGTATACGCCAGGATGGTCGCAGTCACCGGAAATCGACAGTAGTTTGGTACCTTTGGAATCACGAGTACCCATACTGCTGAACCATTCTGCGCCCTTGTCAATGATCTGGACAACTGTGGAGAAGGTCTCGACATTATCAACCACGGTGGGAATGGCGAGATACCCTTTTTCCACAGGAAACGGTGGGCGATCCCTTGGTTCACCTCGCTTGCCTTCAGCAGATTCAATTAAAGCTGACTCTTCACCGCAGACATACGCGCCAGCACCAAGCTGAATCCTGATGTCGAAATCAAACCCTGTCTTACCGCCAATACTGTTGCCCAGCAGATTGGCTAAACGCATCTGCGCCAGTATATGCTCAAGATGGGCTTTGAGGTAGCGGTATTCGGCCCGCAGATAAACAATGCCTGTTGTCGCACCAATAGCGTAGCCGCACACGGCCATTCCCTCGAACAGCAAATGCGGCAATTCGGTCATCAAAACCCGATCTTTGAAGGTACCTGGCTCGCCTTCGTCAGCATTGGCAATCACGCAGCGGCGAGGATCCTTTGCTTTTGTGCAAAGTTCCCATTTCATCCCGGTCGGAAAGCCTGCGCCACCGCGTCCGCGCAAATAGGCCTTTTTCATTTCACTGATGACATCCTGTGGCGACATGGTGACACATTTCTTGATGGCTGCGCCCTGTTGATAGGCACCGAAATACACCGGCCCGGTCTTTTGGATGTTGTTTCTCACCATCGAGCAGACGCGCTCACTACAGTTGTTGCCGTCGCCGTATTCCGTCACCAGGTCTTGGACAGCGATGCCTTGTTGCATCGCCCTGACCAGTTGTCTCGCCTTCTCCGGTGTCAGGCAAGTAAAGACAACATCGTTGATAATGGCCGCAACTTCCTGATCATTCATGCCGATGTCAGCGGTATAAAAAAGACCAATCAGGCCATCTGGCGTAACAGAGCCGAACAAGCAGCCCGCAGCCTCCTCAAAGGCGGCTGCAACCGCGCTACAGCCCATCATTTCCGACACTGCGCTGTTGTTGAGATAGACTGTGTATTTGCCGCGCTGAGTCCGCGAAAAGAAGTGATAAAATGAGAGGGTCTGCTCGATGTTCACGCGTGAGAGACCTGTGGCTCGGCCAATCCAGTCGATGGCGGCTTCGCTGATGCAGCCTTCAGCGGCTTGAATCTCGTTCAGAATGTCAACAAGCCGGGTTGGATCATTGTTACTGCGGGCAAGAATGGCGGCAAGGTTGTCAGACATCAGCTCCCCCTTTTGGTGATGGTGAATAAACAACTGCCTGTGGCAAAAATTTCTGATTCGTATCTTCATACGAATGCCAGATACTTTCAGAAAAATCTACAAATATTTTTGCAAAGGCAGCAAATAGTAGGAGACCGGTGCTTATTCCAGCCCGAGCAGGCGCAATCCGGCCTGCAGCACTGCCAAGGCGAGCAATCCGGCAGCAGCATCGTCGAGCATGATGCCCAAGCCGCCGTGAATGCGGCGATCCAGCCAGCCCACTGGAAAAGGCTTGCGGATATCGAAGAAGCGAAAGAGGATAAACCCGGCAACAGCAGCCAGCGGGTGGGCAGGAGCCAAAGTCAGGGCAATAAGCTGGCCGAAAATCTCGTCAATCACCACCAGGCCAGGGTCGCCTTGATCAACCAGCTTTTCTGCTGCACCAGCAGCCATGGTGCCGACGATAAACAGCCCGGCCAGCACCGTCAGATAGGTGCTCAAAGCCAGCGGACGCAGACATAACCACAACACTACGCCGACCAATGAACCCCAGGTACCAGGTGCCTTGGGCAGATAGCCGCTCCCTGCGCCTGTCGCGATGAAAAGAAAGAGTTTATCCATGCTCGTCCGCAGTGACAGCTGCTGCATAGACCTGCTGGAGGGGAATTTTGTATTCCTTGGCCAGTTTGGCGCAATCCTCGTATTCCGGCTTGATCCGGTAGCCGTCAGGCAGCTCAACCTGCTTGCCCCGCACCTTGCCCCAGGGTGTAACCAGCTCAATCGTGGTGCGGGACAAGGTAAGTCGCTGGACAGCATGATAGCGAAGACCAACCGCACTGGTCTCACGCAAGATAATCTCCTTGAGCCGGGCCGCATGGGCAGGATCAGCTAGGAGGCAGAGCAAAAAACCAGGACGACCTTTCTTCATCTGGATGGGAACCAGGCTGACATCCAATGCGCCTGCATCCATCAGTTTAGCAGAAACATGCGGCCAGAACTCTGGGTTCCAGTCATCCAGGTGGGTTTCGATCACCTCGACCAGTTGCGTCTCCTCAACCACCTGCCCACGCCCGATCAGCAGGCGTAGTAGATTGGGCCGCCGGTCGCGGCGTTCGCGGGAACCTGCGCCAAAGCCGGTCTGGGTCAAGGTCATGGGCGGCAAGGGGCCAAAGGAGCGGCTCAGTTCGACAGCCAGGGCCGCACCTGTAGGCGTGACCAATTCCTGGGCAAGATTTTCGCCCTGCACAGGTACGCCTTTCAACAACTCGCAAACCGCAGGCGCGGGCAGGGGTAACTCGCCGTGAGCACAGCGGACCCAACCGCGTGGCAGGGGTAAAGGCGAGCAGATGACCTCGTGAATGCCAAGATGATGCAGGCCAAGCACTGCGCCGACGATATCGATGATCGCGTCCACTGCGCCGATCTCGTGGAAATGGACTTCCTCAGGCGTGGTGCCGTGCACGCGGGCTTCAGCCTCGGCTAGCCGCCGAAACACGGCTAAAGCCCGATCAACAAGGGGCTTTTCTAATGCAGATTGCTCCAGCAAGGCCTGAATGTCTGCCAAATGCCGCAGCTCGTCGGTTTCCTCAGTGCGAACCCTGGCCATGATCGCCCGGATCCCAGCCTTGACCACAGGTCTGATCTCCAGCTTCCAGCCGGGCAGCTTTAGCTTGTCTAATTCCTCACGCAACACCGCTTCGGATAGCCCGGCACTCAACAGGGCACCGAGCAACATGTTGCCGCTAATCCCGGAAAAGCAGTCCAAGTAGCAAATCGTTGGCATGGCCACCTCAAATTAGGAAAATTGTTGGCCGATAGGCAGCTGCATCCCGCAAATGCAGGCCTGAACACACATCCGCTTTTTCCCCTCGGGTTGGATTTCGCGGATCAACAAGTAATCCTGAGCCGTAGCCACGACAACTCCGTTGCGGTCAGCGCGACAGAGGGTACCAGGCAGCTCTTGTACCTCGCCCGGAACGACCTGCGGCTGGAAGAAGCGGAAACGTCTGCCGTCAATGAAGCCATACGCCGAAGGCCAAGGGTCAAGGCCGCGAATCAGGCAGTGCAGCTCGCGGGCCGGGCGGTTCCAGTTGAGATGCCCCAGCTCTTTATCCAGCATGGGCGCGTAACTGGCCTGGGTATCATCCTGCTTGCTGGCTGGAAGCCGACCTTCTTTTAACCGCACGATGGCTTCCCGCAAGGCTTCGCTGCCAAGTTGGGCTAACTTGCTAGAAAGCGTAGCACCCGTGTCGTCTTCACTAATCGGTAGCCGAGCAGGTAGCAGGATATCGCCGGTATCAATGCCCTCGTCCATCTGCATGATCGTGACCCCGGTTTCGCTCTCGCCGTTAATCAGGGCACGCTGGATGGGCGCAGCTCCCCGGTATTTGGGCAGGAGCGAACCATGCACGTTGATGGTACCAAAACGGGGCAAACGGAGCAAGCGGCCTGGCAAAATTTTACCATAGGCAATGACCACCATCAAGTCAGGCTGGAGAGCCTGGATGCTGGCCAAAAACTCATCATTGCGGATGGATTCTGGCTGCAAAACCGGAATCCCAGCCTGTTCAGCCAGGGTTTTGACTGGTGGCGGGCAGCATTTTCGGCCCCGACCTTGCACGCTGTCTGTCCGACAGACCACGCTGACCACCGAATCCGGGCTGTCAAGGAGCACCTGAAGACTGGGCAGGGCAAACAGTGGGGTGCCCATAAAAACAATGCGCAGGGGAGGATTCATGCGATATTTCTTGGCAGAAAAAGGGAAAAAACTGGCTGCACTGCAAAAAAATCCACTTTATGCCGGACAGAGGGAGCTGTCAAGCCTTCGGTGCAGCTTGTGCCTCTTCTGCTGCTTGCGGTAAAAATCATCGTGCAGGGGGGAAAAGTCTTCGGGGAAGCCAACAAAATGACAGTGCAGCGGTGAAAAATGACAAAGCAGCAGAGCAAAATGACAGAGTAGCAGGTAAAAATGACAGTGCAAGGGTGAAAAACCATTCTGCAGCAGGGGAAAACCATTCTGCAGCACTGCACGACCCTTTTTCCTGCCTGCTTCCTAGTTTTTCTTCGCTGCCCACGCGCTTATCCTTCCTGCTTATCGAGTATCTTCTTCAGCTTCCGCTTATACATGTCCTGCTTAAGTTTGCTGAGGCGATCAATAAACAGCTTGCCGTGCAGATGATCAACCTCGTGCTGGATGATCCGGGCAAAGCGGGCTTCCGCGATGAAATCCAGGGGATTCCCTTCCAAATCTTGGGCTGTGACGCGGATTTTCTTAAAGCGCACCACCTTGGCATCATACTCAGCCACGCTCAGGCAGCCTTCCTTATCGCTCTCAGATCCCTCGCCTTCAGAAATCACCGGGTTGATCAGGGTGAGGTAGCGCTGCTCGTCCTCATGGGCAGAGATATCAACCACAATGATCTGGCGCGCAAGGCCGATCTGGTTGCCCGCTAACCCTACGCCTTTGGCCGCGTACATGGTTTCCCCCATATCTTTGGCCAATTGCCGGAGCTTATCGTCAAATTCAGTGATCTTGGCTGCTTTTTCCCGCAGCACAGGATGGGGATGGGTGTATATTTTTCGGAGAGTCATGGTCTATGGATGAAAAAATCAGGGTTCAAGGTTGCCAACTGCCTGCTGGGCCAACACAACAGCAGTTAGGGCCGCTGTCTCTGCCCGCAATATCCGTGGCCCAAGGGAAATCGTGTTGAAGCCGCACGTTTTGGCGTGTTCTACTTCCGTAGGATGAAAGCCGCCTTCTGGCCCGATCAGCAGCACCACGGGGTTGCCCGCTTCTAGGCCCAGCGCAGCCAACGAGCAGGTGGTCTCATTCTCCCAGGCTATGATTTTGCGGCTGTCTGCTGGCCAAGCCACTTCCTGGAAGGGCAGCGGCTGGCTGAGTTGCATCGGCACTGGCCTGCCGCATTGCTTACAGGCTTCCAGCATGATTCGCTGCCAGCGGTCGAGGAGCTGATGATCCTTGCCCTGCGGCTCGCAATAGCGAGTGACCAGCGGCAGAAAGCGATGCACCCCCAGCTCGGTGGCCTTTTGTACGACCATATCCATTTTCTTGCCTTTCAGGAAGGCCAGGGCTAAGGTCAAAGGGCTGCGGCTCTCTGGCTCTTGGCGGCGAGCAAGGATGCGAAAGGTCACGCTGTCCGGGCTGATCTGTTCAATCTGGCCGGAGAGGATTCGCCCGCTGCCATCAAAGAGTTCTGCTGTTTCTCCCAGACGCATCCGCAGCACAGCGCGGAGATGATGCGCCTCTGCGCCGCTGATCAGGACGCAATCAGCAGTCTCATGGACTGGGTCGTAAAAGAAACGGCGCATAGAATGGGTAAACATCTGGGTTGTGCGGAGAGAACCGCTTTTTAGGCAGACAGCCGACCTACTTTATGCTTGCGGCTGCGGCCTGTCAAGCCTGCGATGAACATCTCTTGCGGTGCATCACGACCGTAACGGGAAGAAGGGCTTGCGGCATTTTGCTTGAACTTGAATTCTTAGTACCGATGCGGTATTCTCCCTTGTCTCTCAGAGACAGTTCACCCCTTCCTATATATTTTTGCCAAGATGATCGCCCTTTCTGCTTTTCTCAGCCTCCTGAAGAAACAGGCCGGACTGCTTGTTCTGATCGTGGTGTCCGCGTTCGTGTATCATTACTTCTTTTTCAGCCGGGCCTATGTTGAATTTGATTATACCACGGATCATGACACTGCTATTCAGATGGCATGGGGGAATTACTCCCGGAGCAACACGAGCGGAGGGCATCTTATCAAAAACGACGGGAAGACTGGCTTCTTTCTCGACGATCTACGGAAGATGCACTCTCTGCGCTTTGCCCCGATGAGCAAGGCTCCTGGCACAGTCATCTTCCGCCGGATTACCATCACCCAGCCGGGTTTTCAGCCCATAGTGTTTGACGATCAGGCTGACTTTGCCCGCTTCCGCCAAGGCAGGAATATTTCCACGCTGTCCTTTATCGAAGGCTGGGGCTGGACAGTGGCTTCTGAGAATGGCTCGCCTGATCTTTATCTTGATCAACTCAATGCTTCAGCCAGCGGTCTGTTGGCCGAGGTAGGCCGTTTTATCATCCTGGTCTTAGTTCTGCATTTGCTGCTCAAGGCGTTTACGCCTTTGATCCCCGAGTTCCGCTATGTTTCCTTGCTGGCTGTCGGCGTGTTGCTGCTGGTTGCGGTCATGGCCGCAAGAACCAAGCCCTATAGCCATCCTGATGAACTGGTGCATAAAGCGGCAGCGGCCTATTATGAACAGCACTGGCTGATGCCTGCCGCAGAAGCACCGGAAATCGCCGCGAGCTACAGCGGCTACGGTGTTTCTCGGCTCAATTCGCGGGAAATTGCCTACTTTCTGATTGGCAAATTTTCCAAGCTGACTGAGCCGTTCCCTTTCGCGTCCTATCAGCGATACCGCTTTTTTAACGTGCTGTTACTCGGCGGCCTGGTGCTGCTAACCTTTCAGTCATTGGCAGCCCGCTTGCTTCTCCTGCCTTTTCTCATGACTCCGCAGGGCTGGTATTTATTCAGTTACTGCAATTCAGATGCCTTTGCTTTGTTCATCACTCTACTCGCTGCCTATCAGCTGATCGAGCAAGAGTCCTTTTTCAATCGTTTACTTGCAGGACGAGCCAATGGCTGGCTATCTCTCGCGTTACTTGGGTTGCTCGCTGGTTTTCTCCTGCTGATCAAAAAAAATTTCTATATCTTTATTCCGTTCGCCTGCCTATATCTTCTCATTCAGCGGCAGCAGTTTTCTTGGTTGTCATTGCGAAGGCTCATGGCAGTTGCCGGAATCGGTCTTGCCTTGTTCGGTATTCGTTCTAGCTTGGATCTTTATGTCAATGGCTGGAACAAGACAGCAAAGCTCCAGCAGCTTAAGGAAGAACGGGCAGAGACCATGTACAAACCCAGTACTGCGCTGGCCAAAAAGCATCCACACCTGTATCTGCGGGAGCGGGGTGTGCGCTTCAAAGAGGTTTTCGGTGATAAATACCGCTGGGGCGGCCACATCATCCGCAGCTTTTATGGAGTCTATGGCCAGATGAGTGTAGCGGGCAGCAAGAGATATTATACATTCATGCAGAACTGTGGCTGGCTCTTCCTTGGCTTTGTGTATTTGAGCGTGCTACTGCGGGGGAGCTGGTGGGAGCGTCTGTTGCTACTTAATCTGACCGTGTGCAGTCTTGCCCTGATCGGTGGGGGAGCTTGGGCCTCTTGGAGCAAGGATTTCCAGCCGCAAGGCCGCTACATGCTGCCTGTTTTGCCTATGCTCGGCGTGCTAATCGCCAGAAGCGAACGGCTGCTTTTGCCTTTGTTGCTGCGTTCTTTTGTTGTCCTGATGTTTATACTGTCGCTGTGCAGCTTCATGTTTGTTGGCCTGGTTTCGCCGGTGTTATAGAAGAATAGAAGAAGTTCGCAGACCAGCCCCCAGGTAGTTCATGTCGCATAATATAGATTATGTTGTCTCGTGGAGGCCCAATATCTACACCGCCTGAGCCGCTGGAGCAAAAACAGCGCACTTCACTGCCTTTTCCAGCGGCATCGCTTGATGCCAGACACTCACCCAGATTTACCTACCTTCCCTACTCATCCCTGCCTGCTTCGTCCTGCCGAGGCATTTTGCAGACCGCAGTCCTGTTTATGCGAGAAATCAGGTTAGACGATAAGACCCAGAACTTGGCGGAAACCATCCTGCATACTCCCCTCTCGTCCTGTTGATGGTCGCTTTGTGGTACATATTCTATTGACATCCCTCCTGCGTATGCCATACAAAAAAGAATGAGGTATTTTTCGTAGTCGCGAACTGACTACAATTCACATCCTAAGGAGGAAGGGATATTCTTATGCTTGAATCTATTGGCAGTCCGGTGTTTTATTTCAGCTTTAGCGTGCTGGTTCTGGTCTTGCTTGCCGTTGACTTCATGGCACTCAAGGTGCAAGGTAGTCACAAGGTAAGTATCAAGGAAGCAGCGGCGTGGTCAGCGGTGTGGATTGCTGTAGCCTTGATCTTTTGTGGCGGATTATGGTGCCACCTGGATGCCAAATACGGGACTGGCCTAGCCAACAGAAAGGCTCTGGAGTTCCTCACCGGCTATTTAATTGAAAAGTCCCTGGCTGTGGATAATGTCTTTATCTGGATTACCCTCTTCAACTTCTTTGCTGTACCACCAGCTTTCCAGAAACGCGTGCTGCTCTATGGTGTTCTGGGTGCCATTGTGATGCGTGCTGTGCTGATTTTCATTGGGGCAATGCTGCTGGCCAAGTTTCATTGGATACTTTACCTGTTTGGTCTCTTCTTGGTACTAACAGGTGTGAAGATGCTTGTCTTTGCCAATCAAGAGCCAAACCTAGAACAGAACCCTCTGTTGCGCTGGATGCGTGGCCATATGAAGATCACTAATCAATATCACGGCGAGCAGTTCTTTGTCCTACAACAAGGTGTGCGTTATGCCACGCCCATGTTTGTGGTGCTTGTTTTGGTGGAAGCTACTGACTTGATCTTTGCTGTGGACTCCATTCCTGCTATCTTTGCCGTGACTAATGATCCGTTTATTGTCTTTACCTCCAATGTCTTTGCTATCCTTGGTCTCCGGGCAATGTACTTCCTGCTTGCTGACATGGCCCAGCGTTTCCATCTCCTCAAGTATGGCCTGGCCGTGATTCTGATGTTCATCGGGCTAAAGATGTTGCTGCTTGATATCTACAAGATTCCTGTGAGCGCAGCCCTGGTTATTGTTGGCCTGATTCTTGCTCTATCTGTAGCTGCCAGCTTGCTTACTTCCCGCAGTAAGTAACGCGGTGCTCTTCTTGCTCACCATCCTGGGCACGGCTCTGCGCGTGCCTAGGTTTGGTATCGTTTATATTCCTCAAACCTCCCATAGGAAGATCTTACTATGATAAGACCACTCGTCTTTATCCAAACACATTGGCGTGCATTTACCTTATCTGCTCTTATAGTTATTACGATTTCATCGTTCTGGTCAGTGGATGTTATGCCACCAATGCCGGGAAGTGATAAAACAAACCATCTTATTGCTTATTCGGCATTGATGTTTCCAACAGCCTTGCGTAGGCCAAAGCAATGGTTGTTCTACGCTGGCTTCTTTATTGCCTATAGTGGGGGTATAGAATTACTGCAACCGTATTTCCAGCGGTATTGCGAGTGGCAGGATCTACTGGCAAATACTACGGGGATTCTGTGCGGGTTACTTCTTGCAACGGTGCTCCGTTATGTTTTTCCTCCCCTTACCCATTCCGCTCTGATCCGTAAATGAGACAAGGAGCATTTGCATGGCGCATCGCACTTGTCGCCTTCCACTCAGCCGCTGCACAACGCCCCACCTACCCTGCTGCTCCTGGAAAACATAATGCTTGCGCGTCGGAAAACATAGTACTATGTCGTACTACGCACAAGCACTATGTCGTCATACGCACAAGTGCTATGGTTTCTGACGCGCAAGCACTATGGTTTTTTCCGACATAGTACTATGTTTTCCGATGAGCACGGGAGTGCTTTTTTCAAACCACAAGCAAGCGTCAAGGCTGATTTCACTCTTTGAGGAGGAAGCCAGAACAGGCTCACGATAGGACAGTACGCAGGATGATTTCCCCAACCTTTGAGCTAGCAGGGAGGAGTGTGTGGATGAGCTGGACGTGGATCTGCTGATGCAGCCAGTTGGCACGCACCTCAGAGAGTGCAACGACACCATCATTCAGCTCTCCGGCAAAGACCGAAGATATCCAGGGTAAACCTTGGATGCCGATAATCGCTGTAGCAGGAACAGGACTGGCAGGAATAGAGGCCATGCGCGCATCTGAAGCAAGGAGCTGACCGCAGTCACCTGTAGCAAAACGGAAGATGGGATTGGTGTGCAGTTTCCTGGCCAGACAAGCAGAAGAGATAGGCGAGGCAATGAGGAAGAGGTGGCGTGGTAGCCGGGTCTGCGGAGGCAGTGAAGCTAAGGCAGCCCGCAGGAGAACACCGCCAAGCGAGTGACCAATAAGGATGTAGTCTGCCTCCTGCGCTGCAAGATCGGTGAGTCGGCGGACAAGCCGAAGTCGGATGCGCTCAAAGGACTCGAAAGCAGCCCAGTAAGCAAAAGTGTTGGCAGACAGACCACTGCGTCTGAGCTGCCTAAGCATTGGCCAAGCAGACAGCGGCGAACGTCCCAGACCGTGGACAAACAAGGCGTGCATCTAGTGGCAGCTTTGAAGGAACACAGTGAGGAAAGGCAGTATTTCAGGAAGGGCATCTTCCAGCACATAGTGCCCTGCATTAGGGAAATAATAGCTTTGCGCGTTAGGGAAACGCCGCTGCCATTCTGCATAGAAATAATCGTTGAAGCAAAAGTCTTTTCCGCCCCAACAAATGAGCATGGGTTTGTCCTGTAAACGTTCTAAGGAGGCTTCAACCGTGCTCAAGGTTGCCCAGGAAGGATGGGTGGGCTTTAAGGGAATATCCCGGACAAAGCGATGCACAGCTACGCGGTTGGCCCAGCTATTGTAAGGAGCTAAGAAGCCGGCCTTGACCTCGGCTCGCATCCTCTTGCACACTGCCATGAAAGTAGCAGGCCAAGCAAAGCCGTTGAGTCCCCGTACCAGGAGTGCGCCCAGTACAGGCCAGCGACAGATTGCAATCCGCAAGGCAAGCAGGTTAGCATGGAACGCGGCTGTGTTCAGCACCACCAACCCGGCAACGCGCTCAGGATGCTGCCCAGCCCAGCCCATGCCAATAGCTCCGCCCCAGTCATGGACAATCAGCACGCAGCGTTCAATGCGTAGGTGATCGAGCAGGGCGGTGAAGTTGTCTATATGGTTACGAAGCTGATAGGGATAGTCCTGCGGCTTATCCGAATATCCGCAGCCGAGATGGTCAGGGGCAATGCAGCGGTAATTAGCCTTGAGCGCACTGACCACGTTCCGATAGAGGTACGACCAAGAGGGGTTGCCATGTACCATAACCACAGCTGGGCCACTACCTTCATCGAGGTAGGACAGATGATGGCTGTCAGCAGTGCGGAATGACTGAGGCGTGAAGGGGTATTCGGCTAAGAGGGGCATTACCACTCAATCCCCAGCATCACCGAGTTAATCCCAGAACCAATGCCGAGCAAGGCTGCTCGCTGGCCTGGCTTGAGCTTGCCCTTCTCAATGCCCATCGCCATGGTGATGGGCGCGGACACTGAGCCAATATTGCCCAGCACAGACAAGGTCTCAAAGTTACGCAGCGGGTCTAGCTCTAAGGTAGAAAAGAGCTGGCGGGCGTGGGCTTGCCCCACCTGATGGCAGAAGAAACGACGGATGCTTTCCTTGTCCCAGCCACTTTCCTGCAAGAAGGCTTGCCAGCACATGGCTGCTGTCTCTATCCCTTTCTCCAGGAGCAGCTCTGCATCAGTTGACATCAAGGTCTCCTGCTCGCTGTTCTGGCCACCTTGGCAGAGATCGTTGTGTCTAGTATGAGATCGACAAGCTCCGGCAACCAAATGATGGCCGGTGTCATGCAGCTTTTTGGAACCCATCACCAAAGCAACTGCCCCAGAGCCGATAGTCAGGGAAGCAAAGGCAGGCTTGATCGTTTTGCGGGTCAGCGTCTCGTCTGTGAGCAATTGCTGCACTGTCGAGCGGATCAGTTCCTCAGCAGTCTCTCCAGCCACAATCAAACCATAGCGGACTTGGCCCAGCTCGATCATGTTAGCCAGGACCAGCATCCCGTTCAGGAAGCCAAGGCAGGCGTTGGAAAGATCGAAAATCTGGCAGTGCTCAGGCAGGCCAAGGCTGCGGTGGACAAAAGAGGCAGTGGCAGGCTCCATCATATCCCGGCTCACTGAGGTGAAGACCAGAAAATCAATGTCTGCTGGGGTCAGACCGGAGGCTGTGAGTGCTTTCCTGCCAGCGAGGGCAGCAGCTTCGCTGGGCTTGGTGCCAGGATCCCAGAAACGACGGCTGCGAATGCCGCTCATCAGCTCTAGGCGACCTTCAGGTAGTTTGAGGCGTTCATAGACTGGAGCGAGCTGCTGCTCCAGATCAGCGGAAGTGACAACATTGGGCGGCAACTCGTAGCCGAAGCTGTGCAGGCAGACGCGGGCGTATTTCATAGCGGATATTTTCTGTTGCTCCTTGGAGGACAGTGGATCAGATTCTCCTGTACTATACCCAACTGCGTCCGGCAATAGAATAATGAAGAATAAAGCATCATGCGGATTCTTGCGCGACCGCCCTTACCTGCCTGCCATTGCATTCCACCAGATCGCCGACAAGAATTTTTTTACGCTTCCTGGTCTCTAGCTCGCCGTTAACCCGCACCATACCTGCGCTGATCATCTGCTTTGCCTCTCCGCCGCTGGCCGCTAGGTTCTCCAGCTTCAGCAGACTGCACAGCTCAATAAAGCCACCTCTGATGACTGCCGCACTGAATTCGCTGCTCATGGTTTTTTCTTGATGATTGGGGTTAATTTGCGTGCATCGCCCGCTGGCAGCATACATCATACTTTTTCTGAGGTTGCTTTGCCAAGAATGCCCGCTGGCCGGAAGATCAGGATCAGCACCAGCAAGGAGAAGGCGAAAACATCTTCATAGTCGCTGGAGACATAGCCTGCGGCAAAGGCTTCGGTCAGGCCAAGAATGAAGCTGCCGAGCACTGCGCCAGGTATGGAGCCAATGCCGCCGAGTACCGCCGCTGTGAAGGCCTTGATGCCCGCGATGAAGCCGATGGAGACATTGATCTGGCCAACATGGGAGGCGATCAGCAGGCCGCCAAGTGCGGCCAAGGCAGAGCCAATAACAAAGGTGGCGGAAATGACCCAGTTGACATCAATGCCCAGGAGCATGGACATGGTTTGATCCTGGGCCGTGGCCCGCATGGCCTTGCCCAACCGGGTAAATTTGATCAACCAAGTCAGGCCAGCCATTGCCGCAGCCGTGATCAGCAGGATCACCAGATCTGTTGGGCCGATTAGAGCGGCAACTTTCTCAGGCAGCTCGAAAGAGGGGATCAGTTCTGGGAAGGCGAGGAAATCTGGGGTCTGGGCAAGCAGGACATAATTCTGTAGAACAATCGACATGCCAATGGCAGAGATCAGTGGCGAGAGTCGAGGTGCGTGGCGCAGAGGTCGGTAGGCCAGTTTTTCGACGGTAAAGCCGTATGCCCCGGCCCAGACCGTTGCAGCCAACACGGCAAGGGGGAAGATAGCGGCAGCAGGAAAACCGGCAATCGCCAGCACTGAGGCAGCGATGTAGGCGGTGAACGCGCCGATCATGTAGATTTCGCCGTGGGCAAAGTTGATCAGGCCAATGATGCCGTAAACCATGGTATAGCCCAGGGCAATCAGGGCGTAAATGGAGCCACGGGTCAAACCACTGAAAAAAAGTTCGCTGATATATTGGCAATCCATGGCATTGATCTCTCAGAGTCGTTTACCAAGCAGTTCGGTTTGGCCAAAGAGGAGTTCTGTTAACTTGCAAAGGAGTTGTACTCGGCAGAAAAGGAGTCTGGCCGACTACCAAAGGAGTTCTGTTGAGCCGCAGAGGAGTTTTGCCGACTTGGAAAGGAGTTTGAGTCGGCAGAACTCCTTGGTGGCTTAATAGGAAAGGAGTTTGGCCAAGCCGAACTCCTTTTTTGCCGACTCCAACTCCTTTCTGGCCGAGCCAAACTCCTTGGCAAACGAGCAGGAATTGACTCTATCTGGGTGGCGGTGCTACATAACCGTCATCGTCATCCCAGAAACGATTCTCGCGCGGTGGCGAATAAGGCCGACAAGAAATGATATGTTTCCGGCACAAAGTTTCTCGCCATTCGTATTTGAAGAAATGCTTTTCTAGCGGAGAGCGTTCTGGCCTGAATTCAACGCGCACGGAAGAGGAATATTCTTCTTCGCCAAAACCTGTACCTGGCGCAGCTTCTGCACTGTATTCCCTTGAATCATTGCGCCGCTCAGAAGACCAAGGAGAGGGCTGCGGCCTTGGACGATAAATCTTTTCAGAAAAAACCGCAACTGCGATCACGCCCATCGCGCTATAATCATCCCAGGCCCCTGCATAGGAATCTCCTTCGTTTGTAAAATAAAAACGATTGATGGTGTCTCGGTTCGTGCGCCAGCCATCGTAGGTTTGCGAATCATAAGGGCTGAGGACATACATCCGCTCTGAGCTATCTAAAGACGACCGCTGGCCTGAAATGATGTTCCGCCCATCCACGGCAATGACTAAGCCGATCCGGCGGTCTGTATTGTTAATCACTCGGATGCCGTAACGGGCATCATGCTTTGCCTCGACGTAAGCACGCCAGCTATTATCCCGCGAGGAGATCGGGTACGTGGGAAAGATCCAGCCCCGGTCAGAGACCACCTCCACGTTGACACTCTGCGCCGCTGCTGGGCCGGGTATCAGCAAAAAAAGACCACTCAGTACCAGAAGAAAGGTTTTTAGGAACATGATGCCCTCCTTGTCATAGTGAAGTTTTCCGCAGTAGACTGCTGTCCACCCGGAGAAAAAGAAAGGCGGCTCACTGCGAGGCCGCCCTTCTGCTGCACTGTTCAACTTATCCCCCTCAGGCATTGCCAACAATGCCGCTGAACATGGCGATGTCGATACCGAAGCGGCGAGCCGCCTTTTTCCATTTCAACTCGTCTGGGGTATGAAAGAGGATACTGGCATCACCGGGCACGGTTAGCCACGAGTTGTCGATTAACTCCGCCTCCAACTGGCCTGGCCCCCAGCCCGCGTAGCCGAGCAGGAAGAGATAATCTTTTGGCCCGTGGCCTTTAGAGATGTCTTCCAGCAGCTTGGACTCGCGGGACAGGACAATACTCTCGGTGATGGTAAGACCGCTGCTTATCTGCCGGTCAGCATTATACAGAATGAAGCCGGATTCCATTTCCACCGGTCCGCCGGTGTAAACAGGCGGCAGCGGCCCTTCAGGCAGAGGGATGTTGGTGCTAAGGAGGATTTCCATCATGCTGATTTCCTGATTGGGATTGTTGATGGCCACACCCATCGAGCCTTCACGGCTGTGCGCACAGATATAGATTACCTGCTCCCGGAATCGAGGATCGGGCATCTGCGGGGTTGCGATGAGAAAGTGTCCAGTCAAGTTTTCCATTATGTTCTGCCTCCTTATATCTTTATAATAGCATCACTTCTCATGGGCAGTCAAGCAGGAACTTGTCAAGACGCAGGCAGATAGATGCAGTTCAACCGCAACTTAGAAAAGATGCTAGGGCCGTGTACAAAAAAGCGGAGTCGGAACGAGACAGGCTGATGACCTGTCTTCGCAATAGCGGACACGTTTTATTCCCTAAGTAGCCCTTTTGAAGAAGAGCGGCTCGTAGTTGTCCGGCGACTGATAACTGATCGCCGAATGCCGCCGTTGTCGGTTGTAAAAGCCTTCGATGTACCG
>NZ_JBLWEO010000034.1:0-35838 GCF_048287395.1 Candidatus Electronema sp. PJ
CTGGAAAGTTGAACGGCTTTTCGCCTGGCTTCAAAACTTCAGGCGGCTGGTTGTTCGATATGACCGACATGCTGACAATTTCTTGGCTTTTTTACTGCTCGCCTGTTCAATTATTCTGCTCCGTTTTTTGAGATAGGTTGTTGCCATGAGCATTTACATGTATGAATGCTCCTAGAGGTTACGCAGTTGGTAGAGATAGTATAGCAGGATGAATATCCGTCGGGATGAAAAGCCTTGACAGAAAGCAAGCAGTGCTTATCTTGTGGGTAGCAGTACAGGAGAAGAGAAAAACTTCATTATCTCTGTAATAGCAAATATCGCAAGGAGGGTACTATGAACCTGTCAGTATGGGATCCGTTCCGGGAGATGGAAGCACTGCTAGACAGATATAGCAGAACGGCAAGAAAACCGGCGGAAGTTGGTGACAGTAAAGCAATGGAAGCTGGAGACTGGATGCCGACTGTGGATATTGTCGAGAATGACCAAAGTTTTGTAGTCAGAACAGAGCTGCCTGGTGTTGAGAAAGATGATGTGAACGTGCATATCAACAACGGCGTGCTGACTATCAAAGGCGAGAAAAAAGTTGAAACCAAGGATGAAAAACGCCATCGGATCGAATGCTCCTATGGTTCTTTTGTCCGCAGCTTCACCCTGCCGCAGGATGTAGATATTGAGAGAGTAGAAGCCGCCTATAAAAACGGCATTCTCAGCTTGACCATCCCGAAGCTGGAAAAGGCCAAGCCAAAGCAGATTGAGGTGAAGGTGAGCTAACCAACCGGAGATGCTCCGGCTAGTTAGGAGCAGTTCCACCCCGGACAGGAGGATGAGTGATACTGTCCGGGGATGTCTTTTTTTAGACCAGACGCACCATCTCAATTTCTTCCTTCTTGCGTCCCGCTGCTGGTAAATATCTCCGCATCCGGCTATAATTAGCTCTGTACCTGTGAGATATACCTGTGTTCATCCAACCCAAAGGAGACCCTATGGGACTTTTTGACGCTTTGCATCTGACCGGCAACCCTACTGTAGTGGACTGGGAGATGACTCCCGAATACACCTTCGGTACCTTTGAGAGCTGGGGCGGCAAGGAACGTGTCCGCAGCAGTAAAGAACGGATCTATTACTTTTTCATCGATGCTTGGGGCAAGGAGCCAAAGCTCTGCCTAATGGAACGGGGTATTAAATACGCCAGCGTGGTAGCTGAAATACTTGCTCCGCCGGAGTTACTGCGCCGCTGCGTGGAAAAGCAAGGCAAGGTGGCTCATTTTGAGCGTACTATCGCCATTGATGAGGAACTGAAGCAGTGGCTGATTGAAAATGTGATGGAGAGCAAAGATAACGCTAAGGTGGTACCGGTTAAGAGTGTGGACCGTAGCGACCGATTAGGCCCTGCGGGTTTACCTGGACTAGATGAACCGCTGCCCGCTGATTTACAGCAGGTCACGCTGCCAGACACGCAAGCGGAGCTAACCGAAGAGGAAGCGGACAAGCTGATCAAAGATCTTGGTTTGCTTGATCATGAACGTAACCCGGAAGGGCGGCACTTCCGTACTTACTTGGTCGATAACGGTGATGGCCTGACAGTGACCGATAAAGTCACCGGCCTAATGTGGCAACGAGGTGGCTTGGACATCATGAGTCATCGGATGCTGCGCAAGGCAATTGAGGAGCTGAATCAGGAAGGCTTTGCTGGTTACTCTGATTGGCGTGTGCCAACCTTAGCCGAAGCCCTTTCTCTAATGCAGCTAGAAATGAATGGCAAGGGGCAGCATGTACATCCAGCTTTCTCTGCTGATCAGCCGTTCATCTTTGTTGATGCCATCCGAAAACCAGGTGGCCAATGGTTTGTTGATTTCAAACACGGACGTGCTTACTGGGCCTCTGGTACCATTCCTGGCGGCTTTGGTCGTCTATGTCGTAAGGCCTAAGCGCAACATCTGTCATCTTTCCCTGACAGCCGCATCAAATAAAGCATCCCGAATGGATTAATTCCATCCGGGATGCTTGTCACATCATACTGCCTACGGATTTACGGTTAATTCATATCCGCAGGAACATCTTTTCTGTACTTCGTCCAACTGCCACTACCGCTGTCATACTGTGTCCATACGCCACCATTGGAGTATGTCGTTTCGCCGACCTTCAGACAGACAGTCATCTGTCCAGTCAACAGATCATCAAGGGTCTTTCCATCAGTGCTGATGAGGCTCTTGAGTTCTTCCTTCTTGATATTGATCACACAGTCACCGGAATTGTGGACACATCGTAACACATCTAGGTTTCCTACCGTATAGCGCAGGTTAAGATAGGTTAACTTCAGATCACTGCTGGGTACATCAAGCAGGACGATTGGATTATCGCACTCCTTCCCGCTTCCCAACTTTAAGGTCATGTTAATACCATTGGCTATAGCCTCTGTTGCCGCAGCCTGGACACTAGCCATCTCTTTCAGCTTAAACTGTGCTTGATCATTTCCCAATTCCCCATTTCTGGTTGTGATGATGCCAGTCATAGGAACAGATTCTACTACGTCGTCATCAGTTGGGGTAATAGTAGCTGAGAAATAGCGCGGTGCCTCGCTGTAGTCACCTCCGTCAGTCCATATCCAGCTGGCTGCAGGGTCAATCAAGGCGATATCACCCCACGGGTCTACACCATTAGCACCTTGATTTGTTAGCACACCTTTAGTGCCACAAAGGTTATCCGTGTAGACGTCCCAGCCAGCGGTTTCGTTAGTCAGCAATGACTGCAAGCCATTGCTAAACGTAAAGTCAGCATTCGACAGTGTGAAATCGCCAAGAAAACCAGCAATGACAGTGTATAGATCCCTACCCACGACATGGATATAATTCTTGACACCAGGTGTGAGCGTGCTTGTGCAGGGAGTAGCAGTCTGCCATGCTACACTGCTGCAAACAGGTGTACCGAGCTGACAATCATCGGTGCTGACGTACATCTCAAACGCATCATCAACGGTTACGTTAGCAGTAAGATCAGTCGCCTGAGATACACTGGCAACGCCAACCATCAGCAGCTCTAGTACAAATGTTGCTACAAGTCTCTTATTCATTTTGCTTCTCTCCTATGGTGAAACATGGTGTTCGGGAATCGCCCGGACTCGTCTGTATCATTAATATTCAAGACAGATGATATATTAATTATAGATATCAAAATTACTAAAAATTGATATTTATTTATTTCAGATCAAATGTAATATCTAGCGTTGTCATGTAACACCTTTTCTTTGATTATGTCAATATAAAATATTAATTAATTTAATATGTAAAGTAATAGGAGTCATTCCCAATACAGTTATGTTGTATTCTAAGCATCATTATCATCCTATCTAAATAGAATGTAGCATTTTATCTGGCACAGCCTTTCCAGACTCTCGTTACAGTAGTGTACTATGCGGCCCCCGCATCAGAAAAGGTGCATGGAACGCACCCTGATAGCCTGCGCTTTGTCAACAAAATAGGTGTGATGCCTGAAGACTGCTGCGACCCGGCAGCAAAGGAGGAGAGCGGCAAAATACATGCTGGCATGTATTGGAAATACTATCCAGCATGTATTGCCGATATATGCTAGCATGTTTTCCGAAACATGCTAGATGGTACTGCTGAAACATGCTAGGATGTATTTTAAAAACATGCTAGCATGTTTGGGTAATACATCCTAGATGGTTTTATCGGAACATACCAGTATGTATTGGTGGAACATACTGGTATGTATTTGGGATACTATTCGGTATGTTTTTGAGGGAGGTGGGAGGAGGGTTTACGGCTGGGTAAATACCGTTTTGTCAGTCTAGAGCCAAGACAGTATCTTGCATTATCTCCCACTCTTCGCCTTGATAAACCGCATCTTCAGCTCATACACTACCCGACTGATCAAGTCTTGCTCCTCGTTGTCCAGGTTGCCCTTAGTCTTCTCCTCTAGCATAGCCAAGGTGTCGATGGCATGGCGAGCTAGCTCAAGGTCAAACACCTTCTGCCCAGTTTCAGGATGCGGGATGTCCCCCAGATGAAACAGGGCAGTAGTGTTTAGAGACAGGATGAAGGAGGTAAACGAGACCGTTGGCATTACGCAGTCTCCTTGCCGGTTCTTCATCCCACCCTCCGGGCAGCCTTTTTCGTTCTTCTGCTCGGTTGTCATGGCAGTACGATTTAGAAGGTATAGGAAGGCAACATCAGGGCCATTGCTTTATCCACTTGCGGCAATTCCTGCACCTTGGCCAGTAGCTCTTTGCTTACTGGCTGATCGGTATTAAAGAGGATGACATTCTGCTTTGAGGTTTCCTCACGGCCTACAGTCATGCGGGCGATATTCACGCCTGCGGCTCCGATGGTGGTGCCAATCGCCCCGATTACCCCGGGCACATCTTTGTTATACGCCAACACCATGGGGCCTGCGGGCAAGGCCTCTAAACGGAAGGAGTTCAAGCGCACTAAGCGTGGCTCCTTCGTCCCAAAGACCGTGCCTGCGAGCAGGTTTGCTCCTTCGGTGGTCTTAACGGTAATCCGTACTAGGCTCAGGAAATCGGAACTCCTGCTCGTCTTCGACTCAATTACCCGGATGCCGCGTTCTTTAGCAATCAGCGGGGCATTGACAAAGTTGACTGCATCTTGCAGGATAGGCGTGAACAGGCCCTTGAGGAAGGCCACGGTGATCGGGCCAACATTCTGATCGGCCACATCACCACTGTACTCCAGCTGTACTTCTTGGACTCCGCCCTTACATATCTGCATGTGCAGAGAACCCAGCATCTCGCCCAGGGTGATGTATGGCCCAATCTTGGCCAGCACTTCATCGCTAACTGACGGCACATTAACTGCGTTACGCACTGCGCCTTTAGTCAGATAGTCTGCAATCTGCTCGGCAATAGCAATAGCAACATTCTCCTGGGCCTCAGAAGTAGAGGCACCAAGATGCGGGGTGCAGATGAAGTTGTTCAGACTGAGCAGCGGTGTGGTCTCGATAGTGGTTGGTTCCTTCTCGAATACGTCTAAGGCTGCGCCAGCAATCCGGCCTTCCTTCAGAGCTGCGTACAGGGCTTCTTCATCCGCTACACCACCACGGGCGCAGTCAATGAACATCGCCTCCTTCTTCATGGCAGCAAAGAACTCTGTGGACAGCATGTGCCGGTTGTCCTTGGTGAGTGGGGTATGCACAGAGATGAAGTCAGCGCGTCTGGCTAACTCCAGCAGATCAACCCGCTCTACACCGATCTTCTCCACCAGCTCTTGCGGCATAAAGGGATCAAAGGCGATAACCTTCATGTGCAAGCCCTGAGCACGATTAGCAACAATGGAACCAATGCGGCCAATGCCAACTATACCCAAGGTCTTGCCCGTGACTTCCCGGCCCATAAAGCTCTTCTTTTCCCACTTGCCTGCCTTCATCGAAGCAGTGGCTTGGGGAATGTTACGGGCGAGCGACATCATCATGGCAATCGCATGTTCAGCGGCAGTAACGGCATTGCCGTCAGGTGCATTCATCACGACAATGCCTTTCTCGCTCGCTGCTGGTACATCCACGTTGTCCAAGCCAATACCTGCCCGACCAACTACTTTCAGCTTGGTGCCTGCCTCAATGATATCCCGCCGTACCTTAGTCGCACTGCGAATCACTAGGCCGTCGTAATCGCCAATGATCGCCTTCAGTTCCTCTGGTGGTAAGCCGGTCTTCACATCCACTTCCAGCCCAGCATCCCTGAGGATCTTTTCTCCAATGGCGGAAAGATTATCGCTGATGAGTACTTTCATGGTTTTCCCCTTGTAGTATTCTTCTTTATACTCGGACATTATAAATGTGTTGATTTTTCCTCACAAAGCAAGCACTATAACGGGATTCAGGCCTATCGACAACAGCAAAAATGAGGGCTTGGGCTTTTCAGGGCAAGGAGCCGCGCCGCCGTTTCGCCGGGCCAAACTCGATCGTGCTTATCAGTCAGGCTCATAAGCGTTTATGAGTCAGACTCACAAGTGCTTGTGAGTTAAAGTCACAAGCACGATCCAGTTTCACTCACAAGCACTGTCGAGTTTGCCCGTGCCGCTCAAATGACACCAGCAGGATTGTTACAGGAGAGAAAAGCGAGATGAGCCGTGTACCAAAAGCCTTCATGAGCTATGTGAATCTGGATGACCAGCATGAGAATGGTCTAATCACGCAGTTCCGCGAGCATTTGAGTCGGGCGGTGCGGATGCAGACCGGCGAGGCGTTTGAAATATTTCAAGACCGCAAAGATATTGCTTGGGGACAGCAATGGCAGGAGCGCATTAACCACTCGCTTGATGCAACCACCTTTCTTCTGCCGATTATCACGCCTGCCTTTTTCAAAAGCAATGCCTGCCGGGAAGAGCTGAAGCGGTTCCTGAAGCGAGAAGAGGAGCTGCAACGCGGTGATTTGATTCTGCCGGTCTATTACGTCAACTGCCCTGTTCTGAGTGACAAAGCAAAGCGGGAACACGACAAGCTGGCGCAGATTATCGCCGCCCGACAGTATGCGGACTGGCGCGAGCTGCGCTTTGAGCCATTCACCACGCCGCAGGTACGCAGAACCTTTGCGAAGCTAGCAGAGCAGATTGCAGCGGCATTGGAGCGAAGCGAGGATAAGTCCTCCAGCTCCACTGCGGCACGGCCAGCAGATGCAGTAAAGGAAATACTGGCCAGCAAGCAGACTGAAAAGGAGAGTGCGGGCAGAGTTAGTCATAGTAATACGTTCCAGAGTGATGGCGGCACTCAGAGCGTTGCGCAGGGCAAAGGAGCTATAGGCACGCAGATTAACTATGGGGTGCCGGTAGAGACATTTAAGCAGTTACTCCAAGAAGCACAGCTACTGAAAGAGCAACTGAAAGAGAATAAGCTGCCGCTTGAGCCTGTAGCAAAGACCGAGCCACCAACCGTGTTTGTGGATGCCATGCATCGTGGCGACTATGTGACGATTACCGAGGCACTCAAAGCCGTCAAACCAGGTACACGCATCCTTGTTCGGCCCGGCTTGTACAAAGAAGGCATTGTGATTGATAAGCCTGTAGAGATCATAGGTACTGGAGAACGGAACGATATTGTCATTGAGGCTTCCGGCAAGGCTACTGTTCTGTTTAAAGCCAACATGGGAAGACTTGCCAACCTGACTCTGCGTCAAGCTGTAGGCGGCAAGTATTTTGCTGTTGATATCTCTCAAGGAAGACTTGATCTAGAAGATTGTGACATCTCAAGCCAAGGTTGGGCATGTGTGCTAATCCACAGCGGTGCAGACCCGCGCCTGCGCCGCAATCGCATCTATGATGGGAAGTCATGCGGTATTGGTGTCTATGAGAATGGCCAAGGGACTCTTGAGGACAACGAGATATTTACCAATGGCTTTGCCGGTGTAATGATAGAGACAGGTGGAAAACCAACCTTGCGCCAGAACCGCATATTTCAAAACGTTGTGGGTATTTGGGGACGTGAAAGCGGGAACGGCATCTTTGAGGACAATGATCTTCGGGACAACGCCAAGGGAGCATGGTTTATTGAGCCAGGCTGCGAAGCACGGGTGCAGCGGAGAGGCAACCTTGAATAACCAGGCAAGCCAAAGAGACACTACGGTATCTCCCCCAAGAGACACTAGGCTGACTCCCTCCGAGTGACCAGGGTGACTATAGTGGAGTGACCCTAGTGTCTCCACCTGAGTCACTCTAATGACTCCACCTGAGTCAGCCTAGTGACTCCAGTGGAGTTAGCCTAGTCACTCCCAAAGAGTGACCCTAGTGTCTCCGAAAGAGGGTGCCTGCGGGCTGCGAATCACTGGTGCAGCGGAGAGGGAATAAGGAATGAGGGGGCGGGAATGGCGGCATCCAACTTGCATGTGCTATGATACTCTGGGATGAAGGGAAGGACCAAAAGCTGCGGCTGGAACGGAACATCTCTTTTGATCAAATTGCCGATCTGATTCTGAAGAAAGAATACCTTGCCATTTTGGAGCATCCTTCAAGGCCAAATCAGCAGATATTTGTTCTGCTGCTGAACGGATACGTTCATGCAGTTCCCTTTGTCATTGATGAACAGACAAACATTGTTCTCAAGACAGCCTTTCCAAGCCGCAAGCTCCATAAACAATACATGAGGCGAACCCAATGAAACACAAGCTGGATGCTGACGAGCAGCAATTGGAAAACAACATGGAGCAGCTTCGACCTGTCACTGAGGCCAAGAGACAGCTGATTGAGGGCATTATTGATAAGGCAAACGAGAAGCGGAGCATCAGTCTGCGCCTCAAGGGCAATGACCTTGAGCTGCTGAAGCGCAGGGCCGCAGCAGAAGGGCTGCCTTGTCAAACCCTGCTAGCCAGCATTGTCCACAAGTTCCTTTCCGACCAGCTTGTTGATCGAAGAAGCATCTTGAAGAGCATGGATATCCTCAGAGAGTCTGGTTTAGTGCTGACGCGGTAAGTTGATGTAATAACTGACAGCAGGTGAACCATTATGATGAATTTGAATCAAGCTGCAACGTGGCAGGAGATATGCAACAATAGCTGCCTGCACGACTTGCCATTTAAGATAGAATCCAATCAGCAGGGGCAACTTCTGATGACACCAGTCAAGGTTTACCATTCCTTGTTTCAAGGGAAGATCACCGGCCTGCTGTATAGCCATATAGAAGACGGCGAGGTGCTGGTTGAATGCGCAGTCCGCACCCAGCAAGGAACAAAGGTGGCTGATGTTGCCTGGGCTTCCTCGCAGCGGCTTGAACTGATCAAAGATGAGGCGGAATGCTCTGTCGCCCCTGAGATCTGCATCGAAGTGATGTCTTCAGCCAACACCGAAGAAGAGATGCTGGGTAAGAGAAAACTGTACTGCGAGAACGGTGCGGAAGAGTTCTGGATATGCGACCAAAAAGGCCAGTTCCGTTTCTTCTCTCCTGATAAGGAACTGGCCTGCTCTTTGCTGCTTCCCGAATTTCCTGCAACGATACGGTGAAATCAAATGCTGCTGTCTGCCAAAGGGCAAATGACCATCCCAAAACACATCAGAGACGCAATGAAGCTGCGTCCTGGCGACAAACTTGAAATCGTTCTCAACGAGAACCAAGAGGCGGTGATCAGACCTGTCGCAAAAAAGGTTGATGAGGTGTTCTGCAAACTGCATAAGCCGGGCAGGCAAGCGGCAACCTTAGCAGAGATGGATGAGGCGGTGAGAAAGCACGTCAAGGAACGCTTCAAGTGACAGGCATTGACACAAACATCCTTGTTCGTTTTCTGGTTGGCGATGACGAGACGCAGACAAAGAAGGTTTACGACCTCTTCAAGACAGCAGAAGCAGACCGGAGCGAACTCTTTGTTCCTTTGCTGGTCATCTTGGAACTGATCTGGGTGCTGGAATCAGTCTATGCAATACCGAGGCATGAGATAGTAGATGCGCTGCGGGAGCTGCTCTTGATGCCGGTGCTGAACTTTGAGCATCGGCCAGCTCTGCATCATTTCATCCAAGCCGCGCAACAGAGCAAATACGATCTTTCTGATCTGCTGATTGCTCATGCCGCCAAAGCGCAGGGCTGTGAATCCGTCATGACCTTTGACAGGAAAGCAGCCCGCTTTGCGCTGTTTGAGCTTGTTCGTTAAAAGGAGAGATAAAGCACTATCGAGATTCTCCTGTCACACACATATCAACACCATTTTCAACCTGAGCAATAAAGGAATATCACCATGACTGAAGTCCGCGTCCGCTTTCCACCCAGCCCTACAGGCTATTTACATATTGGCAGTGCGCGTACCGCGCTGCTCAACTGGCTTTGGGCCAAGAAGAATAACGGCAAGCTGGTGCTGCGGATAGAAGATACTGACGAGGAGCGCAGCACTCAGACCTCAATAGACGGCATCATTGACGGCCTACAATGGCTGGAGCTGGACTGGGACGAGGGGCCGTATTTCCAGACTGAATTCGCTGATGCGCACCGCCAGGCCGCAGAGCAGCTACTGGCTGCGGGTCATGCCTACAAGTGCTTCTGTACCAAAGAGGAGCTGGAGCGCAAGCGCGAGGCAGCAATGGCCGCCAAGCAGGATGAGGTCGGCTATGAGGGCACCTGCCGCGACCTGACCCCGGCGCAAGTGGCGGAGAAGGAAGCACAGGGCATCCCGGCAGCCATCCGCTTCAAGGTGCCCAAGCGCGAGGGCAAGGTTGCCTATGAGGACAAGGTACTCGGCACCATTGAGCGGGCCTACAGCGACATTGAGGACTTTGTGATTGTTCGCTCCAACGGCAAGCCGCTCTACCTGCTTTGCAATGTAGTGGATGATATCCGCGACCGCATCACCCACATTCTGCGCGGCCAAGATCATACCAGCAATACCACGCGTCAGGTGCTGCTCTATGAGGCTTTGGGTGCGCCGCTACCAGTCTTTGCCCACATGCCACTCACGCTTGACTTGCAGAAGCGCAAGATATCTAAGCGCAGTCATGGGGAAGTGGTCTCGGTGCAGTTCTACCGCGAGAAGGGAGTATTGCCCTGGGCTTTGTGCAACTTCCTGGCTCTGCTTGGTTGGAATCCCGGCACAGATCAGGAGATCTTCAGCCGCGAGGAGCTGATTGCAGCCTTCACGCTGGAGCGCATCGGCAAGGTCAACTCGGTCTTCAATTACCAGAAGGATGATCCTAAGTTCTTCACTGATCCGAAGCTGATCTCCATTAACGAGCAGTATCTCCGCACCATGCCAATTGAGGAGCTGGCTGCCTTAGTCAAGCAGGACTTTATCAAGCAGGGGCTGTGGGACGATGCCTACGAGGGCGAGAAGCGAGCTTGGTTCTTGGAGACGCTCAATCTCATCCGCGACCGCTTCCACACGGTCTGCGACTTTGCTACCTTGGGCCGGGCGTATTTCGCTGAGGATTATGCAATAGAGGAAGCCCCGCTCAAGAAGAACATCCTCAAATACTCTGAGCTGAAGACGTGGTTGCCAATGCTGGCAGAGCGTTTCGCCGCCCTGCCTGAATTCACCAAGGAAAGTACCGAGGAGGCTTCCCGCGCCTTGGCCACCGAGCTGGACATCAAGCCGGGGGTGCTGATCAACGCTATGCGCACCGTGCTCACCGGCCAGCTTGCCGGGCCGGGGATGTTTGACGTTCTGCTTGCATTGAGCAAGGACAGAGTGATTGCACGGATGCGGAATATTGAGCATCTGTACGAGAATCAGTAATACTCAACCACCTGTAGATAATGGCATCGTTCAAGATACATCTGCTTTTGTTGTTTACTCTGCCTGCGCTATCGGCAGGAGCAGCGCAAGCAGCCACTATCACTGTGGATGCAGGAGGAGTCTGTTCCTTGGCCGATGCCATCACCGCAGCTAATACCGACACGGCGGCGGGCGGTTGTGCAGCTGGATCCGGGGCAGACGCTATCATCTTGGAGATGGATATCACCCTTGCTGCCGCATTACCGGAGATAACCAGCACAGTCATTATTGAGGGCGGCGGGCATAAAATTGATGGGAACTCCTTGGCACCTGCACTGTTCAAAGGAAATTCATCAGGGGCTGTGCTGCGCATAGCCATCAGCGGAGTACTGACCCTGAACAAAGCTGTCATTACCGGCGGCAGAGCAGCCTGTTATTGCGGGAGTAATGGCATCATTTCATCTGGCGGTGGTATTTATAACGAGGGTCAACTCAGTGTGAATAACTCTACTGTCAGCGGAAATGCAGCAGATGGAATTCATACCAACATGGGGAGTCTCACTGTAAGCAATACCACAATCAGTGAAAGCAAACCATCCGCCGTGTGTATGATAGCCGGGTGCGAAGGTGTTGGCAGCGGAGGCGGTGGAATTTACGTGTCAGGCGGCGGCATTGCCATTCTGCGCAGTTCTATTGTCAGCGGCAACTTCGGACGGGAAATCCTTATCTGGGAAGGCACGATCATCGCTGACAGTCATAACGTGTTTGGGCACAGCGATAAAAGCAATGAGGATGCTTTCTATGGCTTCACACCGGGCAGTAAAGATATCACCGCCACCAGCGACGGTACTAAGCCGACTGCGCTGGCCAGCATTCTCAGCCCATTGGCTGCTAACGGTGTCCATGCCTTGGTTGCAGGCAGCCCGGCGATTGATGCGGACATGACATGCAGTACCAATCTCACCACAGATCAGCAAGGACATCCCAGGCCAGTTGGTTTAGGTTGCGATGCCGGGGCAGTCGAATATAATCCCAGCAACACGGACAGCGACAGCGACGGATTGGCCGATGCTGCCCGCTCATTGCTAACTCTGACCAAAAGGACACGGACAGCGATGGAACGGGTGATCTTTGCGACGATGATTTAGACGGCGACGGATTGGTTAACAGCCAAGACAATTGCCCGATAGTTGCCAACGCTGATCAGAAGGACAAGGACCAAGATGGCATCGGCGATACCTGTGACCCGCATGATGACCAGGTGAACATGCCGTCCATTTACAAGTTGCTTCTGTAGAAACGATAGGTACTGCTAGACTTGTTCGATAGGTGGCAGTGCGGCCAAAAGAAGAACTGGCAGCAGAGTATATGAACCAATAAAGCCAAGGAGTGAGGAAAATGGAGACCTATCTAACTATTGTTGATGTGTCCATTGGCGGCGAGCTGAAGAAGAATGCCTTTGCCTTGAAAGTACCAACATGGCAGCCTGTTCCATTGCCGGGAGATCTGATTCAAGTGCCTGAGTCGGCTGCCAAGCAGGAGAATATCCCGATGGTGCTGAAGGTGTTGTCACGGAGATTCATCTTTGATGACCTGATCCTTGACCGCCTGAGTCGGGACTGTCAAAGCTGCATTATCCTCCTGACAGAACCGCCTTCATAAACTACGGACGCAGGAGGTTCAACTTCTGCGTCCGCTCAGAAGAACAGCTTATTTGTTCTTTCTGTAGGTGGTCACTTTGCCATTGCCGCTATTAAACTGCTTCCAGGTGCCGGTGTTGCTGTAGGTGCTTACGCCAACCTGTAAGCTCACGGTCAATTCACCTGTCAGCAATGCGTCAAGCTGCGCATTGTCTAGATCGGTCTTTCTGATGTTAACTACACAGCGGGCAGCACTGAATGGGCAGGTTATCTGCACCTTTTTATCGGCACTGTGGAAAAGTAACCTATTCCCTGCCACACTCGCCAAGTCAGCAGCAATGGCCGTATAGCTGTAGATCGGCGTTGCCCCTGTAGCTCCGAATTGAATGGTCAGCGCAAGCGGGGTCTTGTTGGCCTTTGCTGTAGCCGCCGCAGCTTTTGCTGCTGCACCGAGATCCTGCATACTGCTCATCTTGAATTGGGCAAGATCATCGTTGGCCTGCGCATTCCTGGTGACGATTAAGCCGGTTGTCTGAACAGCAAGAGATTCTGGGGTATCACAGGCATCACCCGTACCATCAGCATCTGAATCCTTCTGATCGGGATTGGCAATAAGCTGGCAGTTATCCTGCCCATTCACAATGCCGTCGCCATCAACATCATCATCGCAGCTATCGCCCAGGCCGTCTTTGTCTAAATCAGCCTGGTCAGGGTTGGCGATAAGCGGGCAGTTGTCAACAGGATCAAGTACCTTGTCATTGTCATCATCGTCATCGCAAACATCACCCAAGCCGTCTTTGTCTAAATCAGCCTGGTCAGGATTAGCGATAAGCGGGCAGTTGTCAGAAGGATCAAGTACCTTGTCGTTATCATCATCGTCATCGCAGACATTACCAAAGCCGTCTTTGTCTAAATCAGCCTGGTCAGGATTAGGGGTAATCGGGCAGTTATCGGCAGGATCAAGGATCGTGTCGTTGTCATCGTCGTTATCACAGACATCACCCAAGCCGTCTTTGTCCAGATCTGCCTGATCAGTATTGGCATCCAACGGGCAATTGTCCTCATCATCATAAATGCCGTCGTTGTCAGTGTCCAGGATTGGTGGAGGTGGTGTTGGAGCGCATCGCAGGTCAGGATAGCCGTTCATCTGCCAGGTGTTATTAAAGTCCCAGCCAGGATAAGTGTTTTGCATCTGCATCTGCGCAGTTGTTCGGCCTCCAGCACCGCAACCATCAGTAGCAACCCCGGAAGTGGTCATATCATAATAGTTATCTGCACAAGCACCCTTAATCATTAGGCCAAGCAGGCCACCTGTATTGCTAACACCTGTAGGCTTCCCAGTCGCATAAGAGTTTCTGATCATTGGGTTAACTCCATCTGCATCCTGCAAGCCAACCAGACCAGCAACCTCGTCTTCGCCAGTGACCGCGCCGGTAGCGAAGCAATTTGCGATAGTGCCGCTGATGTTTTCCCCGGCCAAGCCGCCGACCTCGGAAAAACCATCCACCGTGCCGTTGGCAAAGGATTGGCTGATGGTACCACCGACATTTTCCCCTGCCAGCCCACCTAGTTTGTAATCGCCAAGCACATTCACGTTGGAGCTAGAGCAGGAAATGTGGCCACCATCGTTGCTGCCAACCAAGCCACCGTAAGCGATCTTGTTTGGGTCGGTGCCAGTGTGATCCCCGTTCACTGAACCGGAGGAAGTAGCGTTGGTAATGATGCTGTAGAGGTTACTACCGACCAGCCCACCTAGTCCAGCCTCGCCTGTGACGACTCCTTGGCTGTGAACATTCTCGGCACTGCTGTAACTGAGTTGACCAACCAGACCTCCGACAAATTGACGGCCAGTGATGTTGAATCTTTTGACAGTGACACGGGAGATGATCGCCTCGTCACTGCCGTCAACGGCTCCGGCACGACCGAACACACCGACATAATCCATTGTAGGTCGGTTGATCAATACATTGCTGATGCTGAACTCTTGGCCGTCGAACGTGCCAACAAACGGGGTGGCCTCATTACCGATGGGCAGGAAGCCGTTGCCGTCACCAGCATCAAAGCCAGCGCAGTTGACGTTGTTGGCAAGATAATACTCGCCGGACAAATCGTTGTTGATACCCTGTAGCTCGGCACAAGTGCTGATAGCAAGGGCAGCGGCAGGAAGTACACCTATGCCTTTTTTGCTGTCATTGTAAACTGCCCCGCTATCATCATCTGGAGTTTGCTTGTCCTGCGGTTTGGCATGGGCTAAATCGCTATTCAGGTTTATTAGCAGGGCTGCGTACAGCCATAATTGCTTTTTCATGGTCTTTCATCCTTTATTGGTTGAGTTTTACTGGCCCGCTGCCTAGACTGCTGGGCTTTCAGGAGCCGGATGATAGTCGATTTCGCTGGCGCGGGTGCCGCCTGCCATCTCGTACTCATTACTGTCTTTGCCATAGATAACTCCGACCCCAGCCAGCATCCTGGCTGAGAGGGTCCGCAGCTCTTTTTCTGCGGCCTTAAAGTCGTTGCCTGCGGCATCAGCACTGGCAAGTTGGGCATTATAGGCATCAAGTAGAGCCTGGGTCGCGGTGATTTGGCTGCGGAAGGTGGTAAGGGTGAGTCCACCGCCTAGGTCTAACCCAGAGCTGATGGCAGCCAGATTGGCAGAGCGTTCCTGTGCGTCAACAATGTGTTTAGATGACTTGCGTTGATAGGCCATGATATCCTCTCCTGAAAAAAGTTGTTTTTCTTCGTTAAACACCTACCGCCAACCTTCTTCTGCCTAACAACAAAAGGTTGCTGTTCAGCAACAACTCTTTGCTGCCAAGCAGCAAGAGGTGCTTGCTCGGCCACAACCCTTTGCTGCTTGACAAGAGAAGGTTTTTGCCGAACGAGAGAAGGTTGGAGCTGAACAAAAGAAGGTTCTTGCTGAGGAGAAAAAGGTTCCTATTTGACAAGAACCTTCTGCTACGCGGCAAAAACCTATTGCTTCTGAACAGGCAACAGTCACAGCTCGGCAGGAACCTTTTGTCGGCGGGTGGAAAAAGGTTCCAAGTAAACTGTATGCAAAAGCTGTGCCAGTTTAGATGGATTTTGCTGACTAAGCAGCGGAGGGAAAAAAGTGCAGTGCAAGTCTTGCTGAACATAGGAAGAAAATACCTCCATAATTCATGATAACTATTACTAGTAAAAAAGAAAAGCAGAAAGATGAACCATTCCGCTGACAAAAAACGGCACTTGCGGACAAAATTTGTCACGCAAATCGCTTCTCTCAGCTCTTGTTTGCCAACTCTGTTGACCTGGTAAAAAAACGCAATTCCTTCGGCCTGGCTCTTTGCTCATTGCCAAGCAGAAAGTTTTTCGGGTAAACTGACTGCAAACCCTATCGGGCTGCCTATCTACGGCCTGCACTTTAAAAAGGAGAAAACCATGTTTGAGATAACCGATTCTGCCGTGAAAAACGTTAAGGACTATCTGAGCCAGAACAAGATCGAATCCGCGATCCGCGTTTCCCTGATGTCTGGCGGTTGCTCTGGCCCGAGCCTGAGTCTGTCCTTAGACGAGGCCAAAGAGAGTGACCTGACTGTAGATAAAGACGGAGTGAGCTTTATCATGGATAAAGGACTTTCCACAACTTGCGGAGCAGTTAAAGTGGATTTTGTGGAGTCCAGCGGCGGTTGTGGCTGCTCTGGCGGCGGTTTTACCATTAGCTGCGAAAACCCCTTGCCTGGTGCCAAGAAAGGCGGCGGCTGCGGATCTTGTTCATCTGGCTGTTGCTGACCTTTTTCCGAAGCATGTGCAAGGGCAGGTCTTGGTGCCTGCCCTTTACTTTTTTGTAGCATATCGATGGACTTAAGCAGTAAGAGATAAATGTCGTCACATGAATCTTGAGAGGTTAGCGCGGCCTGTTTGATCTTTTGTGGTATCTTAATAAGATTAAATCTTTTTCCTTGTAAAAATCGGATGAACTCAGTAGTATCCTGCCCGATGTTGCAATTGCTTGCTATTCAACTAAAGGGGGGAGAAACGATATGCTTGCAATCTCTTCAGCAGCATTGGAGCAGCTGAAAGGCTATTTGGATGACCAGCTTATTAACTCAGCGATCAGGATCACCTTGATGAAGGGGTCTTGCGCTGGCCGAAATCTTCGCTTTACTGTTGATGAGGCAAGGGGAAATGACTATATAATCAAACAAGATGGCATTCAGTTCCTCTTGGACAAGAGGCTTGCCGCTGACTGCGGTTTGATTACGATTGATTTTGATGAGCGTTTTGACCACTGTCCATGCTGTGGTAGAGACGGTGGCTTTCGTTTTAGCAGTGAAAACACTGCGTGCTGCGAAGATGGCTGCTGCGCGTCCTGCTGCCCTAATGGTTGCCAGTTTGCAGGCAGTGAAGGCTGTCTGATCCAAGAAGACTGCAAAGCCTAATTCTGCCAAACTCGCTTGATTTCCTGCGGTAAAAATCGTACACTGCATGATACTGCCTGTTATTCTGTGCCGCTGCCAACGGCACAGATGACAGTTCAGGCGGAGAATTCTGGCAGCCCCCTGGTGGGCTTGTCCTCTTGTCCCTTTAATCTGCTGGTTTATTATTTATCATGATCAAACTGAATGTTGCCGTGTTGATTCTGGGTAGCGCAGTTCTTGCCGCGTCCCCAGTCTTTGCCTTTGAGAAAGCAGGCTGTGGTGCAGGAGATTGCCGCGATTGTCATGCCCTGAGCAAAGAGGATGCGGCGGCTATCCTCAAGGATAAAGTGGATAAAGTCCTGGATGTCAAACGCAGCGAGGTGCCTGGCCTGTGGGATGTAGAAGCGGTCTATGATGGCCAGAAGGTGCCGCTGTATATGGACTTCTCCAAGAAATATCTCATCAGCGGCAGTGTAATTAAACTGGCCAACAACGAGGATTTGAGCGAGCAGAAGTTCGTTAGCATGAACAAGGTTGATGTCAGCCGCATTTCGCTGGAAGACGCAATCGTGATTGGCAAGGCAGACGCACCAGGCAAGATCATTGTCTTTGATGATCCAGAATGTTCCTTCTGCAAGAAACTCCACCCAGAGATGAAAAAAGTCGTAGCCAAGCATCCTGAGTTGGCTTTTTTTATCAAGCTCTTCCCGCTGCCTGCGCATAAGGGTGCTCCGGCTAAGGCCAAGGCGATTGCCTGCATCAAGAGCAAGGGGGATAACAGCAAAGCTGAGGCCATGCTTGCTGATGCTTTGAACGGCAAACCCCTGCCAGAGGCAGACTGCGACACCGACCAGATTGATAAAAACATTGCCCTGGCTAGAGAGCTGCACATCGGTACTACACCGACTCTGATCATGCCAGACGGACGAGTATTACCCGGCTTCAAGGAAGCGGACAAGATTGTAGCCGCTCTGAAGGAGCAATAGCTTCTGCGCTGTAAGAACAGGGCAGACGCATTGAGCTGCCCTTGCCATTCTCCCTCATGTCCCAGCTTCTCACGTCAATTGGTTATTCCCCCTGCCCTAATGACACCTTTATCTTCTCTGGTTTAGCGCAAGGTAAGGTTCCACTGCATCATATCCGCTTTGCTCCACCTCAGCTCGAGGATGTAGAAACCCTAAACAGCTGGGCCATGCAGAGGCAGGGGAGATTGGATGTAACCAAGCTCTCCTTCCATGCTCTTGGGCATGTGTCAGATTTATACACCCTGCTCGAGTCAGGCGCAGCTCTTGGCCGAGGCTGCGGGCCGCTCTTAGTGACAGCCCGCGCCCAAGGTGATCCAGCGCATTGGCGCATTGCCATTCCCGGACAATACACCACAGCGGCTTTACTGCTCCGCCTCTTCCTGCCAAAGCATCGCCAGACTGTGGTTATGCGTTTTGACCAGATCATGAACGCAGTCGCGCTAGGTCAAGTTGATGCTGGGGTGATCATCCATGAAAGCCGCTTTACCTATAAGGAGAGGGGCTTGTTCTGTGTACAGGATTTGGGGGTATGGTGGGAACAGGAAACAGATCTCCCCCTGCCGCTGGGCTGCATAGCCGCTCGCACAAGCCTAGGCTTGGAGGTTATCCAGGAAATTGAGCAGGCCATTGTCGAGAGCATCCACTGGGCTTCTACTCATCGCGAGGAATGCCTGACTTACATCCGTCAGCACGCCCAAGAAATGGATGCGCAGGTGCTTGCATCCCATATCAACCTGTATGTGAATGAGTTTTCGCTGCAACTCGGAGAAGAAGGCAGAGCCGCAGTGCAAGAACTATTGCGCCGAGGGCGAAAAGCTGGGGTGTTTGCCCATGCTTAAACAATATCCGGTGCTGGGCATCTGCGGTCGCAGCGGTGCAGGTAAGACTACCCTGATCGAGGCCTTGATTCCACTGCTGCGCGACCTCGGTCTGCAAGTGGCTGTGGTCAAAGACGGGGCGCACCGGGTCCAAGTAGATGTATCAGGCAAGGACAGCGACCGGTTCTTCCGGGCAGGCGCAGATGTGGCTCTGTTGGGTGAGCAACACTTTATCCGTAGTCGGCAACAAACTGATCTCACCGCCTTTCTGGTCTTGCTGTGCTCTTCGTACGATGTAGTTTTGGTGGAAGGCCATGCGGCAACGGCAGTGCCGAAAATATGGTTAACGGACTCAGGGCCGCTACCAGATAATCAGGGCCACATTCTTGCCGTATTGAACCGGGAACAAGCAACAGTAGAGCGAGTGTTCAGTCTCTTGCAAACACTCATTGCCAACACATGGCGACAGACCCCGGTGTGGGGCTGCGTGCTGATCGGTGGCAAGAGCAGTCGCATGGGCCAACCGAAACACCTGCTGCAACAGAATGGCAAGACATGGCTTGAGCTGACTGTGGATAAAATGGCCCCCCAAGTCGCACAGGTGGTCATCTCTGGTTCAGGGCAAATCCCTGCGTCATTAACGTTCTTGCCCCGCGTGCCAGATGTACCAGGCCTGGCCGGGCCACTGGCCGGGATCCTGTCGGTCATGCGTTGGCAGCCAGCGGTCTCTTGGTTAGTCACGGCCTGCGATCTCCCTGATGTGCAACCGGCAAGTCTACAATGGTTGCTGGAGCAGCGTCAACCAGGGATGCGGGCTATCCTTCCTGATCTGCACGGCAAAGGACGACTAGAGCCGTTGCTGGCTTGGTATGACTTTCGCTGCCGTCCCTTACTGGAAAAGCAGGCTGCATCCAACTCGTTACGCCTCAGTACCTTAGCAGAGCAGGTAGGAGTCTGCGCTCTGCAACCGCCTGCACACCTGCACAGTTCCTGGCGCAACGTTAATACCCCAGAAGAGTTGCTCCGCAGCTCGATTGCCTAGAAGGGCAACTCCGCACGAGAACCATCCCCTAATCTATATTGAGGCTGAACTCTAGTATATACTGAGGCCATCCCTCAGTATATACTGAGACCTTCCCTCAGTACATACTGAGACCATCCTTCAGTACATACTGAGGCCATCCCTCAGTACATACTGTTGCCACCCAACAGTACATACTGTTGACACCCAACAGTACATACTGTTGCCATCCATCTAACAGTACTGTTGCTGAACCCCAATATTGTGTTTGCCCTGGAATGAGAAGGGCAGGCACAGGGGCCTGCCCCTACGATGCGGTGGGGATTGATTCGGAACAGATGGTGGTATTGGTACTCTCTATTCGCTCTCTACTGCTACTCCCAATCCAGACCAATATCACAGGCTTGGGCGGAATGCGTCAATGCGCCTACGGAAATCAGATCAACCCCAGTTGCAGCAATTGCCCGCACCGTATTGAGGTTTACCCCGCCTGAGGCTTCAATGAGGGCTTTGCCTGCAATCAGAGCCACAGCCTGACGCAAGGTTGGGATGTCCATATTATCTAGCATGATGATCTGCACACCGCAATGCAAGCACTCCTCAACTTGCGCTAGAGTGTCGGTCTCGACCTCAATGGCGATGGTATGCGGCACAACAGCGCGTGCTTGTTGCACTGCCTTGCTGATAGAGCCGCAAGCAGCGATGTGGTTGTCTTTAATCAACACGCCATCGCTGAGACTGTACCGGTGATTTCGCCCACCTCCGATTCGCACGGCGTATTTCTCCAATAACCGCAAGCCGGGTGTGGTTTTCCGGGTATCAACAATCGCCGCTTTGTAGTCTTGCACTGCCTCAACGTATTTTCGGGTGAGCGTAGCGATACCGCACAGCCGCTGCACTAAGTTTAAGGCCACGCGTTCGCCGCGAAGGATGCTCCGTACCGGCCCGCTCATGGTCATCAGCACTTGACCAGAGCTAACGACAGCTCCATCCGGGACAATTTGGTTAAAGATCAACCGTTCATCTAACAGGCGGAAGACTCTAGCAGCAACCAGCTCCATGCCAGCAGCAATGAGTGGCTCGCGCGCCTGGAATGAGGCTGAGGCTACTTCTGAGCCTGAGAAGAGAGCGTTAGTGGTTATATCTCCATGTTCTAAGTCTTCACGGAGAAAGCCGCGCAACAGTTCGTCAATGAGGAAAATATCAAGCATATTGGTCAGCGGAAATGGGAATAGGAAAGAACAGGGAGACTATACCCGCTGCCTGAGGAAGACAGCGAGTAAATTGTTCGCGGGAAAGAATAGAAAGGGGAACAGCTAGGCAGGAACAAGCGTCCTGCCCTGGAGATGGCAGTTAGGCAGCGGTATTTCTTTTGCCGTAGGTTTTGTCGTAATGCTCGCTTTGATAGAAATCGCATTTCATACAGGTGAGTAGCTTCATCACAAAGTCCCCCTGTACTTTTCCACCGCAGAAGGTTCCAGCAACACGAGCACACTGCTTCCCATGCTCAGGATAGGCAGGGCAGATGCCTTTTGAATGGGCATGGAAACCACCTTTCTCACGCCCGCATTTGTTGTATTCCCAGCAGTTCATAATGTTACCTTTTACGTGCCATGATGAAGATTATTTTATAATAGGATAACGTTATCTCTAAGCTATGCAAAAACTATGCCGGTTTAATGACAAAAACTATTTTTTGTACTCGCTTGATTTGAGAATGATTTTCATTCCGACTAAGATGTGCTAAAATCGGAATGGGTATTTTTTACTCGGATTCTATCCAGTGGTGGGTAATTTTTACTCAGGCTAGGATGCTGCCGCTGCTTCCTGGCAGGAGAATTTTGCCAAGGTCAGCAGAGAGCTGAGAAAGTCATTCTCAACGAAGGGATTTTTTGTTATATTCTCTAGGAATGGGCTAAGAATGATGATTGGTACGAGAATGTAATTTGGGTATCAGGCTAAAAAGATTGGTAAATCAGCCCAGATTTAATCTACCTTTCCCTGGTTGTAGAAACAGTTCCACCGTCTTGATTTGCCTTTTGCACAGTTTACCTATATTAGCTGTCTCATAGAGCAGAAATAAATGAAAAAAATACGCAAAGCTGTTATACCGGTTGCCGGCATGGGCACCAGGTTTTTGCCGGCTAGCAAGGCCATCCCTAAGGAGATGCTGACCATTGTTGACCGTCCTACAATTCAGTATATTGTCGAGGAAGTGGTGGCTTCGGGCATCGAGGAAGTGATTCTGATTACCTCGGAAGGTAAGTCAGCCATTGAAAATCACTTTGACTACAATTACGAGCTGGATAATGTCCTGATGCGGCAGAACAAGCATCAGCTGCGGGAGGAGCTAGCCCGTACTTCCAATCTCATTGAAGTGGTCTCGGTGCGGCAAAAGAAGCCCCTCGGCTTAGGTCACGCTATCTGGATGGCCCGGCATGTGATCGGCGATGAGCCGTTTTTAGTGCTGCTTGGAGATGACCTTGTCCGCAGCGAAAAGCCCTGTTGTCGGCAGATGCTTGATTTGTACGATCAAGTTGGCGAGTCGATTGTCGCCATCCAACGTGTACCAATGGAGCAAACTTCGCAATATGGCATCGTAGAGGGAGAACCGACCGAGTTTGAGCGTACCTTTAAGGTCAGCCGGATGGTGGAAAAACCTTCACTGGGTATGTCCTACTCTGATATGGCAATCATAGGCCGCTATCTCTTGATGCCGGAGATTTTTGAAATCCTCGGCAACACCACGCCAGGCCACGGCGGCGAGATTCAGCTGACTGATGCCTTGCAGGCTTTAACTAATCGGCGAGGTATGTACGCCTTTGAGTTTACCGGAAAACGCTACGACGCAGGCGACAAGCTGGGGTATCTTAAAGCCATTGTTGATGTGGCATTAGATCACCATGCCCTCGGTGAGCCGTTCCGGCAGTATCTCAAGGCTATTTGCAGCAATGACAACTGCCCCCTCTGAAAAGAGGAGGTGATGAAGCTGTATGAAATTGCGGTCGCCGCCCCGATTTTCGGTAGCCTTACCTATAGCAGCCCTGTTCTATTGCCTGTCGGCATTCGAGTGCTAGTGCCTTTGGGCAGTCGTCTTGTCATTGGTTATGTGCTATCTCAGCTCTCTGATAATCCGCCTAGCGAAGTTAAGGCGGTCGTTGACTGTCTTGATGTTTATCCAATATTTCCTTCCCAGTTCGTTCTTTTTTTTCGCTGGATGGCAAATTACTACCACTTTCCACTGGGCGAGGTTATTCGTACAACCCTGCCTGCTGGACTGTCGTCCACATCTAGCTGCGCCGCAGTCAAGCCGAAAACCGAGACGCTCGTCCGTCTTTGCGCCCCTCCAGCCAATCAGCCTACCGTAACACTCAAAAAATCTGAGCAGAAAACCCTAGAACTCTTTTTTCAGCACTGCGGCGGCAGTCCGGTAATGCCGCGTCGAGAACTGACTAAGCTGTATTCTGGCGCGGGTAAAGCACTGCACGGATTGGCAGTAGCCGGGTTGATCAGCTTAGAAGAGAAGCAGGTCTTGCGCGACCCTTTTGGTAATGCGCTACCCTTTTTTGACCGCCCAGAGTTCTTGACTCCCGAACAGGTCGCAGCGCACAGCGAGATCACTGCGGCTATTGATGCCGAACAGTTCCAACCCTTCCTGCTCCACGGGGTGACAGGATGCGGCAAAACCGAAATCTATCTCCAGGCTACAGAACACTGTCTCGCTCAAGGTAAAAATGTGCTAGTACTGGTGCCGGAATTGGCTTTGGCTACCCAAATTGAGGCACATTTTTATTCTCGTTTTGGCGATACAATGGCAGTGCTCCATAGCGGCCTGTCAGCAGGGGAACGCTTTGACCAGTGGCAGCGGATTCTGCACGGTACTGCAAAAATTGCGGTTGGGGCGCGGTCAGCGGTCTTTGCTCCCTTTGCCGAGCTTGGCTTAGTGATTGTCGATGAGGAGCATGAAGCAGCCTACAAGCAGGATGACGGCCTGCGCTACAATGGCCGGGATATGGCTGTACTGCGAGCGCATTTCGCGTCCTGCCCAGTGCTGCTCGGTTCAGCCACTCCTTCGGTAGGCAGCTTCTATCACGCAGAGCAGGGCAAGTACCGGCTGCTCACCTTGACGAAGCGCATTGGCGAGCAAGTCATGCCGGAAGTGGAGATTGTTGATCTTGGCAAAGAAAAGCAACCTCGGCAGGACTGGTTCTTTTCCGATAGATTGCTTACCGCTCTCCGGGAAAACTTAGCCAGCGGTCTGCAAAGCCTACTCTTTGTTAATCGGCGGGGCTACGCTTCCTTCATGCTCTGTCGGGATTGTAGTGCGGTAATACGCTGCCGGAACTGCCGGGTTTCCCTGACCCTGCACAGGGGTAGCAACCGGCTGATCTGCCATTACTGCGGCTACTCGCTAAGGCCAGATATTGTCTGCCCAGAATGCGGTTCAGCTGATGTCGCCAGTCTCGGTCTTGGCTCGGAACGGGTCGAGGCGGAAGTCCGGCGGCTTTTTCCCTTGGCGAGAGTTGCCCGCTTGGACAGCGATGCGGTCAAAAACCGCCAGGCGCAGGCGACCCTGCTCCGGCAAGTGCGCGAGCAGGAGGTAGATATTCTTGTTGGCACCCAGATGGTGGCTAAAGGGCTGCATTTTCCTCGCATGACCTTGGTCGGAGTAGTCTGGGCAGATGGCTCTTTAGCCTTGCCCGATTACAAAGCAGCGGAACGATCCTTTCAGCTGTTGGCACAGGTGACAGGCCGGGCAGGTCGGGGAGAGCATCCAGGCCGGGTCATCATCCAAACCCATCAACCAGGGCATTATGTACTGAAGGCAGCCCGCGTTCATGACTACCAGGCCATGTACGCGCAGGAAACAGAACTGCGGTCTATGCTAGGTTATCCGCCTTTTGGCAGACTGATCAACATCCGTTTCAGCGGTGAAGAAGAAGGCAAGGTGCAAGAGACAGCTAAGGCGGCGGCAGGGCTGCTGCGGGCAGCAATTGACAAAGACAGCTTACCTGTGGATATTCTCGGTCCTGCTCCGGCTCCACTGTCTCTGCTCAGAAACCGCTTCCGCTGGCAACTGTTGCTCAAAGGCAGGCAGCCGGAAGTTCTCCATCAGCTCTGCAATCAGCTTTTGGAAAATAAACAGCGACTTTGCCACCGAGGGAAGGTGCGGATGGGGATCGACGTGGACCCGGAAAACATGCTGTAAATAGACCTCTTGTAAAACGTATCAAGCTGTTTCACTCGTCGTTTAAACTGGCCTGATTGAAGTGTGAATTGGGGCGAGTTAACTGTGAACTGCGGTAAAGAAAGCGGGGTTTCAGTCAGACGGCACGGGTCTCATGATTAGGCAACTATGCAAAGGCATTGCTGCCTTCAACAAGACGGTCTGTTGAAGTTATGCTTGCTGCAAGCAAGTCTGATATAAAAAAGATGCCCCGGCAGGAAAAAAAGGAGGAGTAAACCTGCCGGGGCATCCGGGTTGAGCTTGTTGAACGGATCAGGACTCCTGCAAAGAAGAAGCAAGTATCCCTTTCCTGTACGGGACTCCTGATTTGCGGAGTAATCCCCCGTAGTCGCCGCAGAGCTGGTTCCAGTCTTTTTTCAGCCCGCAACTCCCCATGAACTCCACGACAATAGAGGGTAGCTGCAAAAGTAAACCGGTTTCCCGCGCTTTGAGGACAATTTGATTGCGCAGGCTAAACAGCTCTCCAGCCAATTTGGCTGACAATGTCGGACTACTACCCACTTCGCCGATCAAGGCACAATCAGCAGCCTGCCTTGAAACCAGATTTTTCAATGCAGCTTTTCTGGTTTCATGCACAAGAGCTTCCTTTTGTGCTGAAGCCGCCTTGGGAAACAGACAAAAACCAGATTCACAGGGCGGTTTTTCCTCAGCGTGTAGACTAGTTAATCCCATTGCGCTGGCCACGAGCGCGACGGCAATGATAATTCTTCTTGTTTTTTTTACCGTTTTCATCACATGCCTCTTACGTTCGCTTGATCTGAGTAATGCAACATTCGTGCCAGTTTTATTATGACAATACGTCGCGAAACTATCTCTTTGAAACAAGAAGACTTTTATTTTACACCTCCTGGAGCAGCTGATTATATCCTCTCCCCCATTGGATACTTTTTACACAGATTGGCTGGTCACCTGGATACTTTTTACACACCCTGCCTCTTTGCGTTGGGAAGTCAGGGAAGCAATCACTCATACTTTTTGACTAGCCGCTCGGCAAAGGGTACATTGTGCCCCACCGTATAACTCTATCCTGAATCTTTTCCGTTGTCAAAAAAACCGTGACCCTGCATCAGTACGACGAATCCAAAATTAAGACCCTCAGCTCACTGGAGCACATCCGCAAGCGGCCTGGCATGTACATAGGCCGCCTTGGTAATGGCTCTGATCCAGATGACGGCGTTTACATTTTACTCAAGGAAATCATCGACAACGCCGTTGATGAGTACATCATGGGCTGCGGCAAGCAGATCGAAATCGCTGTGCGCCCAGATGGCCTCTGTCAGGTGCGCGATTATGGGCGCGGCATCCCGCTCGGCAAGGTTGTAGAATGCGTCTCAATGATCAACACCGGCGCAAAGTATAATACTGAGGTCTTTCAGTTTTCGGTCGGGCTAAATGGCGTAGGCACCAAGGCGGTTAACGCTTTGTCCGAGCAGTTTATGGTCTGTTCGTACCGGGAAGGCCTGTTCAGAAAAGCGGTTTTCGCCTGCGGCGTGCTGGTGCATGAGGAAGAAGGGACGAGCAATGAGCCAAATGGGACGCTGGTCGAGTTCTTGCCGGACAAGAAACTGTTTCCTGACTTCACCTTTGATCTCGGCTACATCGAGCAGCGGCTTTGGCGGTATGCCTATCTCAATGCTGGGCTGCGTTTGCACCTGAACTGGGCGGATGAAGCGGTTGGACAGGTGCGGGAATACTATTCTAAGAAAGGTTTGCCTGATCTTTTAGCCAAAGAACTGGACGGCAGGGGGATTTATCCCGCCTTAGAAGCCGCGCAGACCGCCTTGGAGTTCGTTTTCACCCATACCGATGACTACAGCGAAACCTATTACTCGTTTGTCAACGGCACCTACACCTCAGAAGGCGGTACGCACCTGTCTGCCTTTCGTGAAGGTCTCCTCAAAGGCGTGAATGAGTTTTCGGGTAAAAAATACACAGGCCAGGATGTGCGGGAAGGTTTGGTTGGTATTTTAGCGGTCAAAGTACAAGAGCCGGTCTTTGAATCACAGACCAAAAATAAGCTGGGTAACACTGATATCCGGGCCTGGTTAGTCAATGCGGTGCGAGAAGCAGTGGCTGACCATCTCTATAAACACCCAGAGACCGCAGAAATCCTCCTGGCCAAAGTACAGCGCAACGAGCGGGTGCGGAAAGAGCTGCAAACCGTGCGCAAGGAAGCCAAGGCCCAGGCGAAAAAAGTTGCCTTCAAGATCCCGCAGCTCAAGGATTGCAAATATCATCCTCAGCCTGGCAAGCCTTCCCGGCCTGGCGAGGAGAACATGCTCTTCATTACTGAGGGCCAATCCGCTGCTGGCTCAATTGTCTCCTCGCGCGACCCCATGACCCAGGCAGTGTTCTCGCTCAAGGGCAAGCCGATGAACGTTTTCGGCCAGCGGCTGGACCTGCTCTACAAGAACGAGGAGATGTACGCCCTGATGCAAAGCCTCAACGTCGAGGAATCCATTGTGGGCCTCCGCTTTGATCGGGTTATCCTCGCCACAGATGCGGACGTGGACGGCCTGCACATCCGCAATCTCCTCCTGACCTTCTTCCTCCACTATTTTGAGCCGCTGATCAAGCTGGGGCATGTGTATATTTTGGAAACGCCCATCTTTCGAGCCAGAAACAAGAAGCAAACTGTCTATTGCTATTCAGAGCGGGAAAAAGACGAGGCAGTAAGCAACCTGAAAGCGCAGGCGAACGGCGGTAACGTGGAAGTAACGCGCTTTAAAGGGCTGGGCGAAATCTCGCCGCCAGAGTTTAAACAGTTTATCGGCCAGGATATGCGCCTTCAGCCGGTGCGAATCGACAGTATCGCGGATGTGCGACCGGTGTTGGAGTTCTATATGGGCAAGAACACGCCGGAGCGAAGGCGGTATATCATGGAGCATCTGACTTTAAGGCCGGTGTGACAGGAGTTCGGCTTGGCCGGAAAGGAGTTTTGCCGACTTGGAGAGGAGTTCTGCCGAGTACAACTCCTTTGCAAGCGAGTAAAAAAGGTGTATTTTGCCAGAGCGTTGCTTCCTTATCGCTGCTCTTTCCGTACACATCCGAGTTTATTCGGGCATAGCTGGCTAAGGCAAGAGGTCTAATTTATGGAAAAAGTATTAAGTGACGAACTGAACATCAGCAAACCGGTTTCTGTCTGGAACAAGAGCATCAGCCTTGAGCCAAGGAAATTTCTGGTCGGCATTAGCAAGATGCTGGCCAAGGGCGTGTTTAAAGACTTGGGCGGTGTTGGGGAATCTGCCATAGACACCCTTGATGCTCTTGGCTTGCAGAAGCAGCCCAACGAGCTGGCTTGGCTGCTCATTTCCCGCGCGCTGGCCGCCGCGTTAGCGGAGCTGGTGAAGAACTACTCCGACCTGTTCCGCAATCGCCCCGATGAGGAAGAGCTGGATAAGATTTGTGCGCTCTTTGAAGAGCAAATGGGCCGGGCGGAAGTTTCCATCAGTCTGGACTTCTTTAATAAGCCAGATGCACTGCCTTTGCTGGAGCAGCTCCGCAGCCCGTTAGCTGCTTGGCTGCAAGGCTTAGGTGCCAAGCAAGCGGATGCAGAGCAGATTGCCTGCCGCCTACGGGATTACTTTGTCTTTGCCCTGCATGAAACATGGCGCAAGGCACCAGTGGATTACGCCGAGCTGCGGAATCATTTCGACACGCCGTTCACCAAAGCCACGCAAGAGGTGTTGGACTGGGAGTTGTATAAGCAATGGCTGCAACGCCAGGTCAGCGACCGGATGTTTGAAGAAGCCTTTGGTGTGAAAGAGGTTTATGTGCCGCTGCGGGCGTATTACGAGGAAAAGGAGCGGGACGAGGAGAGCAACCCGGAGCTTGCGCCGCAGCAGGCCAAGGTCAAACGGATTGTGGTGGATCTGGAAGAGGAGTTCCGCGCTTGGCTGCACAACTTCGCAGACGGCCCGGCTGTGCGCTTCATCAGCGGCGGGCCGGGTTCGGGAAAGTCCACCTTTGCCAAAATATTCGCCGCCAAGATCGCCAAAAAAAACGACATCCCCTGCCTGTACATTCCGCTGCATCTCTTTGATGCCACAGACAACCTGATCAATGCAATGGAGAGCCATATCAGGAACAATCCATTCTTGAGTGGAAATCCGCTTGATGCCAAAACTGGCAAAGATCGTCTGCTGATCATCTTTGACGGCTTGGATGAATTGGCTTTGCAAGGCAAAGCAGCCTCGGAGACAGCGAACAGCTTTGTGGAGGAAGTGCTGAATCGCATCCGGGAATGTAATGGCTATCACAAACACCGGCGGGTCATTATCACCGGGCGGACAATTGCCATTCAGTCGGTGGAAACTAAGCTGCGTGAAGCCAGGCAGATCAGCTATGTGCTGCCCTATTTCATTGCGGAAGACGAGCAGAAGAAATATCACGACCCGCACAAGCGGCTGGCCGAAGATCAGCGGCAGCAATGGTGGCGGCAGTACGGCGCGGCTGCGGGCAAAGACTATGCGGGCCTGCCTGCGGATTTGGCGCAGGAGCATCTGGATGAGATCACGGCCCAGCCGTTGCTCAATTACTTGGTTGCTCTCAGCTATGACCGCCAGACCATCGCCTTTACCGACGAGACCACGCTGAATCAAATCTATGCCGACCTGATCAAGGCGGTCTATTGCCGTCAGTATGAAGAGGGAGGCCGGGTAAGTGCCTGCGCGGGCGGGCTGGAGGAGCGTGACTTTCTCCGGGTTTTGGAGGAAATCGCCCTAGCGGTCTGGCATGGAGACGGGCGCACGGCCACGGTTGCTAGTATTGAGGCAAAATGCAAAGCGAGCGGCATTGAACGCTATTTGGAGCCGTTCAAGAAAGATGCTGAATCGGGAGTGATTCGCCTATTGACCGCCTTTTATTTTAGGCGGAGCGAAAAACGCCAATATGACAACGAGACCTTTGAATTCACCCATAAGAGCTTCGGCGAATACCTGACTGCCCGGAGAATTGTACACCTTCTTCTGGACATCCAAGATGAATTACAGCGCAACAAGAGAAATCCTGGTAAAGGATGGGATGAAAAGGAAGCCTTGAAACGCTGGACTGCTATTTGCGCCGTCACGTGGATGGACAATGACCTGCTGCGTTTTATCAGCAATGAATTCCGCGTCATGACGCAGGAAGAGCTGCTGGCCTTGCAGGCTATGGTGCGCGGGCTGCTCAGTTACACCATCAACCAAGGTTTGCCTTTTCCTGATGCCTTCTTGAGCAAAGGTTTTAAGGGGCATCTGCGCTTGGCCCGGAATGCGGAAGCAGCCTTGCTGGCCGTGCATTTTCACATAGCCGAGCTGACCCAGCAGATTTCAAGGCTGGAGTTGGAATCGAAAAATGCTTTTGGGGACTGGATTGCGCGGTTGAGAGGGCAATATAGCGACGTGTGTTGGTTAGGTTTCTTGGATTTATCCGGCTATCTTCTTCAGTTACAGAATTTATCTAGTATAGATTTCAAGATGTGCCAATTACATCATGCACACCTATTTCATTCAAACCTTTCACACTCAAATTTAAGCAAAGTAAATCTTGAGAACGCGTATCTTGGCGGGGCAACTTTTTTATTTGCAAACCTTGAAGGAGCCAATCTCAAGGGTGCAAACCTTCGTCGGGCGAATTTGCAAAACGCAAACCTTGAAGGTGCCAATTTAGAGGGAGCGAACTTAGATGGTGCCATTCTCACAGGCACCATTTTGGATAAGAAGGAGGCGCAGGGGCAGGCCCCTGTGTCTGCCCCTACCCCTGCCTGAAAAACAGCATAGGTTTTTGCTTTCAAAATGCGTAGGTTTTGTGAATCAAAATACCTCCATTTTACCATATAAAATGGCTCCATTTTTATATATAGAATGGAGCCATTCTTACATATAAAAGGGAGGTTTTTTGATTCGCCAAAAAACGGCATCTATCAACTAAGCACTTAAGGAGCCAATTTGGAGGGAGCAAAGCTAGAGGGTGCCATTCTTACAAGCACCATCTTGGAAAAGAAGGGTAGGGGTAAGCCCCCGTGTCTATCCCCGGATGCGTCTTATTCCCAGGGCGAACTACAGCCCGCTCACTGCCTCTCCACGCACCAAGTCATCATAGCACTCGCGCTGGCGGATCACCTCGAAGCTGCCGCCGCTGACCAGCACTTCAGCAGCTCTTGGCCGGGAGTTATAGGTCGAGGACATGGAGAAGCCGTAGGCCCCGCTGCTCATCACGGCCAGCAGCTCGCCGGGCTGCACGTCCGGCAGCAGCCTGTCTTTAGCGAGGAAGTCGCCGCTCTCGCAGATCGGGCCGACCACATCGGCCTGCTGCTGGCCGCCGCCTCTGGTGACAGGATCGCGCACCGGCAGTATCTCATGATACGCGCCGTAGAGCGAGGGCCGGGCGAGATCGTTCATTGCCGCATCGACGATGATGAAGCGTTTCTCCTTCTCGCCGCCGCTGTTGACCTTGGTGTACTGCACTTCTGTCACCAGAATGCCCGCGTTGCCGACCAGCACCCGGCCTGGCTCCAGAATCAGGGTGCAGTCCATGCCTGCCAGCTCGGCCAGCACTGCTGCCGCGTAATCAATGGGATGCGGCGGCTGCTCGTCGTCGTAGGGGATGCCGATGCCGCCGCCCATATCCACGTATTTGATCTGAATGCCTTCCTGATTGAGCTTGGTGATGAAGGCTTTGACCTTGCGCAGGGCCTCAATGAACGGCTCAATCTGGGTGAGCTGCGAGCCGATATGGCAGCTCACGCCAACAATCTCAATATGCGCCATCGTCTTGGCCCGCAGATACTCCTGCAAAGCCTCAGTCACCGGGATGCCGAACTTGTTCTTGGCCAGGCCGGTGGAGATGTAGGCGTGCGTCTTCGGGTCAACGTCCGGGTTGATGCGGAAGGCGATGCGGGCGCGGGTCTTCAGCTCCGCCGCGACCTCGTTCAGGCGGTCAAGCTCCTGCGGCGACTCGACATTGAACATGAGTATGTCCGCCTGCAAGGCCTCAGCCAGCTCGCGGCGGCTCTTGCCTACACCAGAGTAGATGATGCGCTGCGGCTCAACCCCGGCCTTGAGTGCCCGGAACAGCTCGCCGCCGGAGACTATGTCCGCGCCGCCGCCCAGCTTGGCGAAGAGGTTGAGGATAGCGATGTTCGAGCAGGCTTTGACTGCAAAGCAGGTTTGGTGCGCCATGCCCTCGAAGCCGGACTCAAAGGCGGTGAAATGCCGTTGTAGGGTGGCGGAGCTGTAGAGGTAGAACGGGGTGCCGACCTGCGCTGCGATGTCTTGAATCCGCACGTCCTCGCAGCAGAGTTCGCCGTTCTGATAGGTGAAGTGGTTCATGTTGTTCCAATGGATGAAGAATATTGACAGGCGCGGCAGCCTATCCGCTGGACTGCGGCTGCCGCGCTGCCCGCGCCAGAGTGCAACTGTTTGCCCCAGCAGGCTGTGACGGAAGTTCCGAGGAACCTCAGGCTGAAACTCTGAGGTTCCTCTGGCCAAAGTTCTAAGGAGCCTCAGACGAAAGCTCCGAGGGGGTCCTCAGGCAGATTATCTCAGCAGAATAAGGCCCGCCCCCGCCCCTACAGTACAGGACTATTCCAACGCCGCCACGCCCGGCAGCACCTTCCAAGAAGGCACCGCCGCCGAAAACCAGCGCAACAAACAGCCTCAGCTTTTCCTCTGAAAGAACTGCTGTTCCGCGCCCTGAGTTCGTGAGCTTCAATGCCACAGAATTGGCAGCACCGACGCTCCGCCATTGGCTTTCTTCTGCCTTTGCCAAGCATCATTCAGCTCATCAAAGGCTTTTTGCACGGCTGCTTCGGCTTGCAGCAGCGTAACATCTATAGCTGCCACCTTATTCCGTGCGGCAATGAACTTATTCAGCCGCTTGCGCAGTTCGTCTGCTGAAACCGGCAACCCGGCAAACTTCGGGTTGTCGGTCAGCAGGGCGATGAGCCTCCTGGCCTCGGCGATAAGCTCTGTCTCACTTTGCGGCAATTCCTCGCTTTCCGGCAAATCTTCCATTGCAGCTCCTCCTGCGCAATTATTCCAACGCCGCCACGCCCGGCAGCACCTTCCCTTCCATCAGCTCTAAGAACGCGCCGCCGCCGGTGGACATGTAGGAGATGTTCGCCGCCTCGCCGGACTGTGTCACCGCCGCGTTGGAATCGCCGCCGCCAGTGATGCTCAGGGCGTGCGACGAGGCCACGGCGTGCGCAAGGGCCATTGTGCCGCGCGCAAAGGCATCCATCTCAAAGGCACCCATCGGGCCGTTCCAGACGATAGTCTTCGCGTCGGCCAGCACTTCGGAGAAGCAAATCACCGAGGCCGGGCCGATGTCTAAGGCCATCCAGCCTTCCGGGATATCCTGCACCGTCACCTGCTTGCAGACCGCATCGGGCGCGAAACGGTCGGCGGCAATCACATCCACCGGCAGATAAACCTTCACGCCCTTGGCCTTCGCGTCCGCCAAAATCTGGCGCGCGCTGTCTAATAGATCGTCCTCAATCTTGGAAGCCGCCCCGACCGCGAAGCCTTGGCTCTTCAGGAAGGTGTTGGCCATTGCCCCGCCGATCAGCATTTTATCGACCTTGTCTAACATCCGGGTCAAGGCTTTGAGCTTGCTGGAAACCTTGGCTCCGCCGACAATAGCGACCAAAGGCCGCTGCGGCGCGTCAATGGCGCGGTGGAAATAATCCAGCTCTTTGTGCAGGAGCAGCCCGGCAGCCTTCTCCTTGATGTGCGCAGTGATGCCAGCAACTGAAGCGTGCGCCCGGTGCGAGACGGCAAAGGCATCGTTGACGTAAACATCCGCCAGCGCGGCGAGCTGTTGGGAAAAGGCCGGGTCGTTGGCTTCTTCTTCAGCGTGATAGCGCAGGTTTTCGAGCAGCAAAATCTCGCCAGCATTCAGAGCGGCGACTGCTGCTTCCGCTTCCGGGCCGACGCAATCTGCCGCCAGCTTGACCTCTTTGCCCAGCAACTCCGCCAGCCGTTTGGCAATCGGCGCAAGCGAGTATTTCTCCACCCGCTTGCCCTTGGGCCGCCCGCTATGCGAGGCGATGATCACCTTCGCGCCCTGCGCCAGCGCGTATTCCAACGTCGGCAGCACCATGCGGATGCGCAGGTCATCGGTGATTTCGCCCTGCTCGTTCATCGGCACGTTGAAATCCGTGCGGATCAGCACCCGTTTTCCTTTCAGCTCCAGATCGCGGATCGTCTTCATGGCTTTTCCTCCTGCTTAAACCATCTGATTCGCGACAGAAACAGTCAGGTCGCCGAGCATGTTGGTGTAACTGCCCAGCTCATTGTCGTACCAGCCGTAAATCACCGCCTGCGTCATGGGGATGTCAAGCACTGGCGGCACCTGGCCGGGCGCGAAGTTGCAGCTTTTCAGATGATCAAGATGCAGCTTGAGCGAGGCGGTGCGGGTGTGGGTCTCAGTGCCCTCAATCACCGCTGCGGCCTGCGGCGTGCCGACGATATCCGAGGAAACGTTCTGCTCCTCGGAGTATTGCAGATAGGGCGAGGAGACGGCGTAATCGCGGTAGATGCCGTTGATCAGGTCGCGCTTGATCGGGTTCTCCATCTCATCTTGGAAGTTCAGCACCAGAATGATCAACGAGCCGCTGGCAGTCGGGATGCGGACAGATTCAGCAATGAAGCCGATGCCCTTCATCTCCGGGATGACCAAGCCGAGAGCTTTGGCCGCGCCGGTGGTTGTCAGAATGATGTTGTTGAGAATGGAGCGGTTTTTCCGCAGATCAGTAGCTCCGGCGGCAGGCACTGCGTCCAGCACCTTCTGGCTGCCAGTGGCGGCATGAACCGTGACCATCGAGGCGGTCAGCAGGCGTTCCGCGCCAAAATGATCAAGCAGCGGCTTGATCATGTAGGACAAACAGGTGGTGGTGCAGGATGCGGCGGAAATGATCGCGTGCTGCTCCGGCTTGTAGTCGTCATCGTTGATGCCCATCACCGCAGTGAGCGCGTCGGCGGGCATGTCAAGACCCTTGGCTTTGATCTTGAAGGGTGCGGAGACCAGCACTTTCTCCGCGCCTGCTTGGAGATGGCCGCGCACCGAGCCGCTCTTCGCGTCGGCATCAGAGGTCGGGTCTTTGAACACGCCGGTGGTGTCCACAACAATGCGGACATTGTTCTCTTGCCACTTGATGTCTTTCGGATTGCGGGCCTCGCGCAGCATTGTCACCGGCACGCCGTTGACGGTCATGGTGCCTGCGGCTTCGTTGAGGTTCTCAATCACCCGTCCGCCCTTGTGGCCGTGCAGGTAGGTGGCCAGCTTGCCGTAGGTGGAATCCTTCTCGATCACAGCGGCGATGTCCTCCAAGCCGCTGCCGACCTGACGACCCAGATTGACGACGATTTCTGAGAAATGCTGCCGGGAAACGTGATGCCAAAGGGAAAGTTTACCGATTCTGCCCAGACCGTTGATGCCGAGTTTCATGCTTGGGTTCTCCTGTGGTGTGCTGTCAATATGTTTTCCGCCCCATGACAGGACGGCTGCGTGCAAAGTTCAGGTGAATATTTTCACAAAGAGCGGTATGATGCGC
>NZ_JBLWEO010000035.1:0-7453 GCF_048287395.1 Candidatus Electronema sp. PJ
CTGGAAAGTTGAACGGCTTTTCGCCTGGCTTCAAAACTTCAGGCGGCTGGTTGTTCGATATGACCGACATGCTGACAATTTCTTGGCTTTTTTACTGCTCGCCTGTTCAATTATTCTGCTCCGTTTTTTGAGATAGGTTGTCGCCAGTTTCCTCCTATGGCCTCTCTGTTCGTTGCACTGAGACCTTCTTATAAAAACCGGACTGACCAATTCGTTCCACTGACTTGCCAGCTTTACCCAGCCAGATTACCACTTTTGCTTATGCCGTCAAGAAATATTTCCGGGCTGCACGAAAAGACTTGCGCAACCGCTGCAAATGCCAAAAGAGTTCAGGCAGCCAGCCCGAACCCTTTCCTTTTTCACCCGATTTATCGGGCGAATGCGCTAAAACGGCCTCATGGTCCAAATGCCGCAGGGGCAGGTGTCGGCGCAGAAGCCGCAGGCGACGCACTTGCTGTCATCGGAGACGTAGCGGTAGGGTAGGCCACGCCGTCCGCAGCTTCCTCGGCAGGCAATTCCTCGCGTGAAATCGAGTGGGTCGGGCACATGGTCTCGCAAAGGTGGCAGTCGCGGCAGGAGCCGCAGCTCAGGCAGCGGGCCTCCTGCTGCTCCTCGGTCTTGCCCTTATCCTCGGCCGGGTCGTAGTGAGCGACGGTCAACGCCTCGTACTGAATCAGCTTTTTGGTGAAGGGTTTCCATGTCTTGCCCTCCATCTGGGCGATCAGATATTCCGCTGTCCGCTTGGCCGCGCCAAGGTCGTTGGTCGCCAGACCAGGCCGCTCTGCGTCGCCGCCCGCGAGAATCTTGGCATCGCTGGTGCGCCCGGCTTCATCAGTTTTAATCCACGAGCCGCCTGCGATCTTCACCACGCTCACGCTCTCCGGCAGGAAAGGCAGGCTGGGCACGTCGCCGATGGAGATGAAACGACCTATTTGAGAAAATACCCATCAATCTAACGGATTGACGATCTGCACATCATACAGTTTGATATAGCTGTCGTCAGTGATGATGCGCAGCCCTTCAACCTTAGCCTGAGCAACCAGCATTCGGTCAAACGGGTCTTTATGATGCAGGGGAAGATTTCCAGCAACTTCCCCGTGATGCAGACTGATCGGCAGCTTGCTGAAGCCTTCGTCCTCCACCGCCGTGTCTATGTCGTCCGGGGCTTCGAGCTTGCCGAGCTTCTTTTTAATCGCAATCTCCCAGCTTGAAGCCGCGCTGACAAAGATTTCGTTCCGCGTGTCGCTGATGAGTTCCACAGTCTGCGGGCCAAGTTTCGGATCATCCGCGAGCCACCAGAGCAGCACATGCGTGTCGAGCAGCAGCCGCTTCATTCCGCCTCCCCATAAAAGGAGCCGATCACATCAGCAGGAGTTTCCGTGAAGTCGCCGCTTATTTTGATCTTGCCTTTAAAGCGTCCGGGTCGCCGCTTCCGCTCTTTCTGATGAGGAATCAGCTCAAGATACGGCTCGCCGTCTTGGGCGATGACAATCCGCTCGCCAGCCCATGCCCTTTTGCCGAGTGCTGAGAGTTGTGTTTCTGCTTCACGAAGAGTGACTTGCATTCTTTTTGCTCCAAACAAATTTTTCGTGCCTGTTTGATAAGTACCACCTTGAACTTGGGAAGTAAACCGGAAAAAGAAACGCCCTGAATCCGATACAGAATTCAGGGCGGCGAACAACAAAGAAGACGTGCAAGAGTTTGGATTATTTGCCTCTGACCTGCCGCAGCTCCTCAGCAGTCCGGCAAATCTCCTCGCCTTGAATGGACTGAATATTGGTCAGGACAGCAAAATCATACTTGCCGGTGAAGCCAGTTTCACCCCAGACGCAATCTTCCACTGCGGCGTGATCTGCGCTCCGCATGACCTTCCAACCTTCGGGAGCTTCCCAAGCCAAAGGCTCTTTCTCCACAGCCTGAACAACTGCGTCAGCATCAGCAGACTTTGCCCGCTCAACAGCCGCTTTCAGGAAATAGACTGCCGCGTAGGACTCTCCGGCCATATAGTCAGGGTATTCTTTGAATTGCTTGTGATACGTCTCAACAAAGCTGCGGTTCTTATCCGAATTCGGCGTGGTGAAGAAATAGCGGCTTGACATGTAGATTCCTTCTGGCATTTCTTTTCCCATTGGAATCATAACATCCAAGGCAGCTGCATCCGGGAAGAAAAACTTCACCTTGCTGAACAGGTCATGCTGCATTCCCTGCTTGATGAAGGTGACAGCCTCATTTCCCCACAGCGGCGACCACACGGCATCAGGTTTCTTTTCAAGAACTTCTTTGATGAACGGCGTGTAGTCAGTTGTTTTCATGAAAGCAGAAAATGCCTCGCCGACTATCTCAACATCAGGCTTGAGTTCGATCAGGCGAGCTTTGAATATCTCCCATGATGAATGCCCGTAGTTGTTGTAGTCAGGCGCAAGCAACGCACATCCAGCGTTTATACGGTTTTGAAGCTGCAAGCTGCGCACCTGAACGTGAGTGCATCATTGCATTGCTGAGGGTGCTGAAAATATACGGCTGAAAATGCTGCGCACCAGTCAGTTCCGGCAATGCTGCCTGAGCCAGCACCATCGGGATATGATGCTTCTTGCTTATCTCTGAGATTGCAGGTGCGATCTTGCTGGAGGTCGGCCCGATCAGGAATTTTGCATTCTCCTTTGTGATCAGCTCCTCGGCGATTTTGGCTGCTTCCTCCGGGGTCTTGGCTGCGGTCTCATCCTTGAAGACAGCTTCGAGCTTCTTTCCCAATATGCCGCCGCTGGCATTGATTTCCTGAATTGCCAGTTCAATGCCCTGCCGTATCGTATCTCTACAATAGATAAAGATTATTCTTTGAGAGAGAAATTAATAAATACCCCTAAAAGTAATGTTCCTATAATGGTTTGCAACGAGATAATCAATCGCGCCGTTGTTGTGTTAGGAATAATGTCTCCGTATCCAACTGTGGATTGAGTGATGCAGCTAAAATAGAAAAAATCTAGATACCCCCAAGGAGTTATTTTGTCGCGATCAATCGATGTGATAATTTTCTTGTAAGCATCAATTTTTTCGTTTTGTTCTTTGACAGCTTTATCTATCAAAACAGATAACTCTTTTTTATTTTCAGGTAACACATATGACGTGTTCGGTATCCCACCTGCTAACGTAATAACGATTGATTTGTTATAATTTTTATCAATAACCTCAAGGTTAAAAATTCCTGTTGGCCATTCAGGTCCAGTTATATCGATATGTTCAACAAAACGAAAAGTTATATTTCCTTCCGTTAACAAAGAGCTTTCTACTCCTAACAGTTTTTTCTCTAACTTAAAATCTTTATTAGTTAAAGCATTAGAAACCAACCTAATATAATTAATAACTTTATGAGATGAAGCGATTTCTTCGACACTTTCTTTTTTAAGAAAGAAATTTTTAGCTGTAACTATATCGCTATTAAACAAGAATGAAATTGAATTCGACCTATACAGCCAAGTATATATAAGAGAGAATAGAACTAAATTTGATAAATACACAAAAAACACCAGCAATAGCCAATGATTTTTACTCTTCATTTCAAAAAAATTGGCGCGTTCATTCTCGTCTTTAACTGTAACGCCGTAAAAATTCATCAGGATTGCAGATTTCAATGTCCGCTTCGGCAAAATCCTTCTCATTTCTGGTGACGATGATGCTGACTGCGGCCTGCTTTGCGGCTCCTGCCTGCACAGCGTCTTCAAAATCAGGCTGGCCGGAATGAAGCGCGTCAAGAATCACTGTCTTGTTCACAGCGGCAACCTCGACAAATTCCAGCAAATCTTTGATCAACGCCAGCGCAAAGGCTTTTCCCTTCGCTTTTGCGGCGATATAAAACAGATCGGTAATAGTGGTCGCAGAGAGATAAAACTGAATTGGGCGGCGTTTGGCCATGTCAAACACAAGCTCCGCCGCCTTGGCGAACGGCTGCCGGTCAAGCACAAAATCCAAGACAACATTGGTGTCCAAAAGGACATTCATTGGTATTTCTCCATCAGATAGCTTTGTTTTGCTTCATCAGGATCAACACCTTTGAGACAGCCTTTCCAATTTCCAAGGAATTTGTCAACTGACTGCGCATTCAGCGTCTCCATAACTTCATCGCGCTGATGAGCAGAGCTTCCGTCTGTCCGAGAAGACTCCTCCTGAGCCATATCCAGCACAATGAGCTGAATGAGGAGATATTTCTCACGACGTGAAAGAGTGTGTATCTGTGTGCGCAGTTCCGTCATTTCCATATTCTCTCTATCCCTCTGCCGCATTGCCGCGTCAGCTTATCACTCCACCGGCTTATCCTTCCTCTTCGGCTTCTTCCGCTCACTCGCCCTTGTGCCGCCAACCATGTCGTATTCCGAGGAGTCCGCGCCCTTAATCCCCTTGACCACGGCCCGCACCTGCACGATGTAGTCGCTCACACGCTCTGCCACATCCGCCTTGCTGTTGACCAACTGCGTCCTGTGGGCGTTCACTTTGTCCAGCTCGCTGATGATATTCTCCAGCGCGGCAATCCTGTCCGACATCTCCGCCGCTGAAATTCCGGCAGGAACTCCTTCGCCCATCTGTTCAAGAGCCTCTTTGATCGCATGGGCTTCCTGCAAGAGCTTCGGGATGCTTACTGTCAGCATAATATCCTCCTCTTTTTTTCCTATGAACTGTCATTTCGTCACTATGACGAGCCATTTTTTTCTTGTGACCACCCAGTGAAACAAACTGGACACCCATTTTTTAAAAATGAAGCCTCATAGTAACAAACTGGGTACTCAGTTTCTTTCTATCATCACCAATTTTTTAAAACTCACCGCTCATAGGAAGAAAATGACTCTCCAGTTTTTTCCTATGGCCTCTCCGTTCGTTGCACTGAGACCTTCTTATCAAAACCGGGCAGGCTAATTCGTTCAACGGGCTTGCCAATTTTATCCTGCCAGATTACCACTTTTGCTTATCTCGTCAAGAATTATTTCCGGGCCGCAGGAAAAGACTTGCACTGACGCTGCAAATGCAAAAAGGGTTCAGGCAGTCAGCCCGAACCCTTTCCTTTTTCACCCGGTTTATCGAGCAGATGCGCTAAAACGGCCTCATGGTCCAGATGCCGCAGGGGCAGGTGTCAGCGCAGAAACCGCAGGCGACGCACTTGCTGTCGTCGGAGACATAACGGTAGGCCACGCCGTCCGCAGTCTCTTCCGCAGGCAGCTCCTCGCGGGCGATGGCGTGGGTCGGGCACATGGTCTCGCAGAGATGGCAGTCGCGGCAGGAACCGCAGCTCAGGCAGCGGGCCGCCTGCTGCTCCTCGGTCTTGCCCTTGTCCTCCGCCGGGTCGTAGTGGGCGATGGTCAAGGCCTCGTACTGAATCAGCTTTTTGGCGAAGGGCTTCCACGCCTTGCCTTCCATCTGCGCGATCAGATATTCCGCCGTCCGCTTGGCCGCACCGAGGGCGTTGGTGGCCAGACCGGGCCGCTCGACATCGCCGACTGCAAGAATCTTAGCATCGCTGGTGCGGCCCGCCTCGTCGGTCTTGATCCACGAGCCGCCTGCGATCTTCATCACGCTCACGCTCTCCGGCAGGAAAGGCAGGCTGGGCACGTCGCCGATGGAGATGATCACCGTTTGCGCCGGAATCAGCTCGCCTTTGTCGGTGACAAGGCCCTGCTCGGTGACTTCCTTGGTCATCACCGGCCATTTGAAGACCGCGCCGAGAGCCTCGGCGGCCTCGCGCTCCTTGCCGAAAGCCAGCGGCTTCTGAATGTCCACCAGCGTGACTTGGCTTGCGCCCAAGCGGTAGCATTCGGCGGCCACGTCGCAGCCGACATTGCCCGCGCCGATGATCACCACCTGCTTGCCGGTCGGCATGGGATGCTCGCTCTTGGCCGCCTTCAGGTAATCAAGGGCCGGAATCACCCGCTCGTGGCCGGTAAACGGAATAATTTTCGGCTGATGCGTGCCGACCGCGACGATAACGTAATCGTATTCAGCCTTGAGCTGCTCGATCTTCTCCTGGGTCATGCTCACGCCAAGATTGACCTTGATCAGCTCCTGCTTGAGGAAACGCTGCACCTCCATCTCCCAGACCGCCTTGGACAGCCGCTCCCAAGGAATGGTCTGGGCCAGCTTGCCGCCGAGCTGATCGCCCTTTTCAAAAATATGGGCCTCAATGCCAGCCAAAGCCAAGTGCCACGCCACGCCCATGCCTGCCGGGCCGCCGCCGATGACCGCCACTTTGTGGCCGGTGGCGGGCTTGCCCTTTGGCGGATCAACGTTATGCACCGCCTGGCCCAAGATCGAGACATCAATGGAGAAATCCACCTTTTTGCGGGCACAGTTCTGGATGCAGAGGTTCGGGCAGATGGTGCCGCAGACCGAGGCCGGGAAGGGCGTGTAGCGCAGCAGCATCTCGTAGGCTTCCTCGTTCCTGCCCTCGCGGATCATCCGCAGTCGGTCAATGGTCGGGATGTGCATCGGGCAGTAGTAGGTGCAGGGCGCGGCGGAGTCGCGGTTGACCCACCACGGCTTGCGCCTGCGCAGATCGCCGGTTTCAACAACGCCGATCACCGAGCGGTCGAGCATCGGGGCGAGGTCGCGCAGAGGGTCGCCGCCGCCGAAGCCCGCGCTCCACACGCGCTTGGCAAACTCGGACATCGGCATCGGGCCGGAGGACAGCAGAGCGCGCTCCTGCGGCGTGACAGCGGCAAGCAGGTTCCATTCCTCGCGCTTGCTCAAGCTGTCGAGCAATTCCGGGCGACCGATGGCGTTGAGGTATTCCGGCAGACGCTCGATCAGCCACTGCCATTCCTCATCGCTCGGCTGCGCTAATTTGGCGTTGCTGCGGGCATAGCTGCCGTCAATCGTGCCCCGGAAATAGACCTTGCCGCCGACCATGCCCACGCAGGGCCGGTAGCCGAGCACGTTGTCCGGGTTCTTCGAGTTATGGCCGCAAACCACCGCGATGCCGCCGCAGTTGAACTCGGCAAAGGTGTCGCCCACTGAGCCGAGCACCCACATCTGCGGGCGTTCGTAGTCAGGGTTCCACTTAGTCATGGTCAGACCGCGTGCGCCGATGGAGCCGCCGATCATCACCCGCCCGCCGGCCATCGCGCTGCACACGCCGTTGGTCGCGTCGCCCTTGACGATCACGTCCGCGCCGATGTTGAGATAGCCCACGTCGTCTGAGGCCGAGCCTTCGCAAATGACCGTGGTGCCGGGCAAGCCCATGCAGCCGACCCGCTGCCCGACCGGCCCCTTGACCCGGATGGTCAGCGGCCTGTCCTTACGCCCGCCCAGCCGCAGGCCGATGTTGTGCTGGCCAAAGGATTCCAGCAGCAGCTCGTCCGCGTCAGCCGCCGCGCCGCGCACTTCTTCTTCAAAAACTTTGGATGTCAGCCGCAGGCCGTTGGCATCCTTGCCGCGTATGATTGCAGTCTTTTTTGCTTGTTCAGTCATAATA
>NZ_JBLWEO010000036.1:0-4114 GCF_048287395.1 Candidatus Electronema sp. PJ
GCATTTTCAACACCGTTTGATCAGAAAAATTTTGGCGCATACTGTCTGTGTTTTCCTTAACTTATCCTGCAATCTCCCTCCGCTTGATCTGGATGGGCTGGTTGCTGTATAAAGAGTTGCACATTAGGTAATAGATTTTCGTCGGAAGGTTTTGGAGATCAAAGACCGGGATGGTCTGAGCTTTGAAGAGACGGCTCTGCGTTTCGGAGTCAGCAAATCAAGCGTGAGCCGCCGGGCGAAACGGCTTGAACCGTGCCGCACTCGGAACAAACCTGCGACAAAGATTGCTCCTGAGCGCCTCATCCGTGATGTGGAGCAGCATCCTGATGCCTTTCAGCATGAGCGTGCGGCGCGGTTCGGATGCAGTCAGCGCGGCATATGCGAGGCGTTGAATCGGTTGAAAATCAGCAGAAAAAAACTTTTTTCCATCCGAAAGCTGATGAGGAGTCCCGCCGGATTTTCAAAAAGAAGGTCAGCGTCTATGAATTGATGCGCATTCCTTTGATTTACATTGATGAAAGCGGCTTTTTAGAAGACATGCCAAGAATATTCGGTTATGCGCCAGCAGGCGCGAGGTGCTTTGGAAAGCATGATTTAATGTCGAGGCGGCGGACTAATGTTGTCGGTGCTTTGACCGAAGACAGGCTGCTGGCCGCAGCTCTTTTTGACGGTGCCGTCAATACAGATGTTTTTGAAGCATGGCTGCTGCAGGGTCTTCTGCCTGTGCTTCCAAACGGAGCTGTTGTTGTCATGGACAACGCCTCGTTTCATAAATTTGAGAGAATTCAGGAGGCGGTTGAAGCTGCTGGCTGCCTCCTTGAGGCATCTTCCGCCATATTCTCCTGATTTGAACCCCATAGAGCATAAATGGGCGCAAGCAAAGGCACTCAGAAGAAAACTTGGCTGTTCGACAGATGAGATTTTTCAGCAACCATGCTTACAGTCAATTTATTGTGCTACGGCTATAATTGAACGAAATCAATTAATTACAGATCAAGTCGCGCAAATTTTGTCGAAAGCAATCAAATCGTTTTTTAACCCGATATGAAATCGCTACAAAAGGCCGGTCGGCCTCATGGCAGACGGGGCCGGAACAGCAAAGCGCGACCGCTGACGGAAAAATAATTCTTGACGCGCAGAAAAACTTGTGCAACCATGAAGAATCAGCAGGTTACTGCTGATTCTTCATGGATTCAGCTTTCATGCATCCATAAAAACTCTACAGCGGAAAAGGAGGAAAACCTATGGACAGCGCAATGAACGTGATCGGATTGCTGGCAATTTTTGGTCTTTATTTTTTCTTTTGGCATGGCAATCGCTTTCGGAACAGCGTATGTGGCAAGAAACTATATCTCAGCAAAGGCAGAGCATATATACTACGCCATTTTTCTTGGAGTGATGGCTTCGTTTTACCTGCCGTTCCTCGCTTATTTCGGCGATCTGAAGACAACAGACTCCGAGCTGGCCGCAGTGGCCTTCTTCGCCGCGCTCGGCCTTGTCGGCCTCAAGGAACCCGCAGTCATGGCCGCAGGTTATGCCCTGCACAGCGTGTGGGATGTCGCGCATGAATGGAACATGCACTTTGGCGGCCATGCCTGGGGACTTATTTCCGTCCCGCTCGGCTATGGCGCGCTTTGCATCGCCTTCGACGTGTGCATAGCTGTGTACTGTCTATACCGCCGCAAGGAATGGCTGGCGGCGTGGAATGGCGCGGCTGTGCCTGCACCTTGAAAAAGGGCGCAGTTCCCCGAAATAAAAAGGGAGGACAGATTGCTATGTCCTCCCTTTTGCTTGTTGACAACAGCGTGCTACGGAATCATATTTTTTGTTGCCTTGATGCAGGTGATTCGTGAAGCGGCGATAATCTCAACACCTTCATTCTGCGCTTTCCCTTTCGGAAAATAGAGAGCGTAGGTGCTTCTGTCTGTGGCAAGCAGGAGCGCGTTTCGCTGTGCCCCATCAATGCAATATGTTCTCAACTTTACTGAACAAGCTTTTCTGATCACCTTTTCCGTTGCTTTGCGAATACTGTTCGTATTCCTTGACTGCGTGCTTTTCGCCTTGCTCAGAAGAGAAAGTGATCAAACTGTGGAAAGCATATAACGCAGCAAGCAAAAACGAGCCTACCATGATAGATGTAAAGGCAATACTTATGATATCCGTTAAGAGTTTTGGCGGCTCACTCTCTGGCTCTTCCTCCTTTTTGCTTCCAAACTTCTTACGCAACCAGATAGATGTCTTACGAGAGACTCTCCTGTTTCGATAGGTATATCTCTATAGCAGTATATTGCAATGCAGATATTACAATTCCAATTAAAATGATAAGCACATACATCATTCCAGCAGACAAGACAATAGTGCCATCAACTAAGCTATTGTAAATATCGTTTGCAAAGAAGTCTGATTCGATCCCCCATTTCTGAAGATACTCAGATTGGTGATACCTTCCGACCACATACAAAAGTCCTGTTGTCGTAGCCCAGGGCAAACGCATGACTTTGCCAATAAGTAGCTGGGGTTAAAGCAATCAGGCAAACGTCGTCGAAAATAATTGACAGCGTTCCAGCCGTCTTGATTTTACAACAGTCCTCCAAAATCAAAAGAACAGGAGGACAGAATGTCGGCAGCCGGTATTATTGAGCACTTTTCAGCTTTGCCCGATCCGCGTGTTCATGCAAGGAAAAATGAGCATAAACTTATTGATATCATAGTGATTGCAGTTTGCGCAGTCATCTGCGGCGCAAATGACTGGACAGAAATTGCGCAGTACGGCGTTGCGAAAAAGGACTGGTTCGCCGCTTTCTTGGAACTGCCGAACGGAATTCCCTCGCATGACACATTCAACAGGGTGTTTTCCTTTATCAATCCTGATGAATTTCAACGATGCTTCTCTGGATGGATTCGGGCGGCGGTGGAACTCACCCAAGGCCAAGTTGTCGCGTTCGATGGAAAAACATTGCGGCGGTCCCATGATGCCAAGTCAGGCAAATCGGCAATCCACATGGTCAGCGCCTGGGCCGCTGCTGATCATCTTGTGATCGGTCAGGTGAAGACTGAAGAGAAGTCGAACGAAATAAACGCCATTCCTGAACTGCTCGATTTTTTGAATATGAAAGGGTGCACAGCGACGATTGACGCTATGGGCTGCCAAAAGAAAATTGTCAAAAAAATCATTGAGCAAGGCGGTGATTATGCAATAGCCGTAAAAGGGAATCAGCCGGGCCTTTTTCAAGCCGTTGACAAGCTGTTCAGCAGTGCTGACGTGGGAAGGCTGAACAGCTCCGAATTTGATTTTCACAGCAGCGAAGCGGCAGGTCATGGCCGCCATGAAGTCCGCTGGTGCTTCATGACAGATAATCTGGGCGGAATTCCCATGCGTTCGGAATGGGAGGGCTTGCGGTCTGCCGGCGCTGTCATCTCTGATGTCACAGTAAACGGTCAGACCACAACATCTTGCAGATATTATATTTCCAGCCTTGAAAAAAATGCCGTGCTTCTTGCTGAATCGGTTCGCGGACATTGGAGCATAGAAAACTCTGCTCATTGGGTGCTTGACACAGCTTTTCGGGAAGATGATTCACGACTCAGAAAAGGTCACGGTCCAGAAAATTTTGCTGTGCTGCGTCACATCGCGCTCAACCTTTTGAAGCAGGAAGGAAGCAGGCTCGGAGTAAAGGCTAAAAGGCTCAAGGCGGGATGGGACAACAATTTTTTGAGCAAGGTTCTGGCAGGACTATAAAAGTCATGCGTTTGCCGTGAGGCAGGCCCTCGCCGATTTCTTCCAAGACCTGCTTCACGGCATGGGCTTCCTGCAAGAGCTTCGGAATGCTTCCTGTCAACATAACAGCCTCCTGATGTTTTCCTCGCGCCAGTCCTCTTTTAAAAAGGACACCTCAGTTTTTTCCTCGGACAGCTCAGAGTGAAACACTGGCTGCCGCTTTTCTTTCTCTGGCGTGTCCGAGCAAGAAATTGACGGTAATGGTGATTTATGAGTGACAAGGCGGGTCGCACCTGAAAAATATATTGAATTTATCATTAAAAACAATATAATAGCGAAAAGCGGACTTTCGGGTACGCCTTCACCGCTTGGCTTTCAAAGGAGGGATTGTCCGCC
>NZ_JBLWEO010000037.1:0-4547 GCF_048287395.1 Candidatus Electronema sp. PJ
CTGCTGGATGATCGTGCCGCCCTTGTCGGTTTTCCACTGCCAGACCCGCTCGATGAACTTGTCGCGGCCCAGCTCATGGCGGTTGGTCTTCTCAGCAGCAAGCTGCCGCTCCACCACGTTCTGCGTGGCAATGCCCGCGTGATCGGTGCCAGGCACCCAGAGGGTGTTGTCCCCTTTCATGCGGTGATAGCGCGTCAGCAAATCTTGCAGCGTGTTGTTGAGGGCGTGGCCGATGTGCAGCACGCCGGTCACGTTCGGCGGCGGAATGACAATGGAAAAGGCCGGGCGGCCTTCCTCCATCTGCGCACTGAAAGTCTTGTGTTGGAGCCAGTATTCATACCAGCACTGCTCGACCTCCTCAAACTCGTAGGCTTTGGGCAGGTCGTATTTGGCGGCGGACGGCGTGTTTGTATCGTTCATGGCAGCGGAAGAGGGATAACTTTGTTGAAGGAAAGGCTGTTGAAGATCGAGATGCTACTATACCGCAGCAGGGACGGAGCGGCAAGGCTTGCGGCAGGAGGATGCTGATCAGCTTGGCTGCCTCTTGATAGACAGGCAGAATTCCTCTATAATGGATACGGAAGATTTGCAATTCTGCCTGCGAGGAAAAACTATGAAACCGGTATTGCAATGGGAGAACAGTCCTCCGCATGTCCTGCATTTTCTCCATCAAATCCAAGAAGAAGTGCAGCCTGAATTTTGTAAAAATACGCTCTTACCTTTAAAAGGCGAGAGGCAACTGTTTGAAAGTTGCCGCCAGATGATAAAAAGCAAGTCATCACCTTTTCAAAGTAGGTTCCAACTGTTAAGAGGTGCGCTTCTTCCTTTTAGCAATAGGAACGGCACCGTTAAAAGGTCAGTCTTCACCTTTTTAAGGGCGAAGGCGGATATTAAAAAAGCTCAGGCCACTTTTTGAAAGAAAGGTCTGGGCGCAAAACAGCAGGAGGACGCAATGGTAAGTAAAAGTATTCCCAAATTGTTGCAGGAAGCCAATGAAGTGAAGAAAGCCCTTGAGGAAATCGGCGAGAATGTGCCTGCCGGGATTTCTGTTGCGGAGATGACGGCGCAGATCGAGGCGTTGGAAAACATAATCGGCGAACTGGATGCGGTGAACGCCGACCGGACGCGGCTGGTCAACCGCAAGGCGGAGCAGGCGAAGGTTGTGAGCGATCAGATCGTGAAGGTGCGGGCCGCAGTCAAGGGGATTCTTGGAGCGGATTCCTCGGAATATGACATGGTTGGCGGCACGAGGGCGAGCGAGCGGAAGAGGCCGAAGCGGAAGGCAGGCGGGACGAAGTGAGGACGGGCGCGAAACGCGTTCTATAACAGCAAAGAGATGTTGGGGATTACTTTGCTCTCCCCAACTTATTCTCTCTTATTGTTCCTCTTTCAAACTTTCAACAATTGACCGTATTTTTTGAGCACTCACGTCTTCCTGCTCCGATTTGACATAGATCGTTATCAGGAATATCTGTTCAGCCTGTTTGAAATAATAAATGATTCTGTAGCCGCCGCTTTTTCCTTTCTTGTTATCTGAATTCTTAATTCGCGCTTTATAAACTTCAAAACCGACATGTTGCAGCAAGTCTCCTTCAATATTGCCAGTTTGCAGACGATCAATAAATTCATCTAAATCATCTGGCAAATGAGGATATTTTTTGAGCAGCTTGCGCACGTTACGTTTGAATTCATGCGAATAAAAAACACTGAAACTCATCGTGCGATGCCGTCCCACAGCTTGCTGATCGGTTCATACTGTCCTTTTTGAATTTCCGACCACCCTGTCTTGAAACTTTCCTCTGCGCTGTTCATGCAGATGCTTTCCCGGAAAGTATGAATGATATTCAGCAGCGCGGGCAAGTATTCAGCAGGGGTTTTGATGAGTTCCTGCTGGATTTGCTCAAAGTAGTTTTCTTGCGTCATCATCTTTTCTCTATAAGAGTAGCAAGGAAAGGAGGAAGGGTGCAGACAAATCAACGCCTTGTTTTGCAATAATAGAACTTGTTGCAAAACAAGGAGGGTATAGATCATTTACACCTGCCAGTCAACAACCATATAAACAACCTCTCCGTGTTCAGTGGAGACAATTTCTCGCACGGTTCTTATACTCAAGACATATCTATTCACTGCTGAAACAACCGCAAGGGAGTAGAGAGAATTATAATTTTGGTGCGTTTTCAGCAGCCGGAAATATTCATCCATAGGTTTTCCACCTGAATAGTCGAGTTTAATGTAGCACCCGTCAGAATCAGCATATATCTTAGTTACCTTTCCAGACACCATATTTGCCATGACATCCTCCTTATTGTTGAATTGTTACTTATGCTTCCATAGAAACAGACAAGAATGGCTCAAGCCAATTGCTTGTTGTAGTAGCGAGGTTGACAGCAGCAGCTGCGTTGAGCCGTCCATGCCCATATTTTAGACTGTGCCCGCTGCCATCATAGCTGCCACCTTGTGGATCAATCTTGTCGCATGCCCGCTTGAGCAGTTCTTTAACCTCATGCCATTTCATATCTGGGTTTACTGACAACACCAATGCTGCTATCCCAGCTGCACCTGGACAGGAACTGGAAGTTCCGCCAAAGCTATTCGTGTAATTGCCGTCTGCGTCCCCGGCATCGAGGTTTCCATCATTATAGCCATGTCTTCCAATTCGATCAGTTGTCCAAATGCCGGGAGTGAAAGGAACTGGATGGTTGAACGGCGAATGCGCGAAGTCAGAACTTGGAAAAGCGCACCATATTGCCTTGCCAAAGTCGCTGTAGACACTGCAGGTGTTGCGGTCATTGCAAGCCGCTATAGCAATTACTTTTGAGTAACTCGCATACCCGTCATACTCTACCGATTCGTTGCCATTCCCTGCGGCAAATAAAACCACACATCCCTTGCCTCCACGCCCTTTTTCTACGGCGTAATCTATAGCACATTTTGTGCTGGCGGGAAGCCGGACTAATCGTGTATGCAGTGGATCGTTTAAATCCCACCATTTACCATCACTTGGCCCCCAGCTACACGAGATGACATCTGCACCGTTATCAGCCGCCCACTCGAATGCTTCAGCTTCTTGTTGTGATCCCAGTGAAGACGGCAGTCGAATTGGGATCAAGCGAGCTTTCGGTGCCACCCCAGATGCCCCATGAGTGCCGTTTCCACATGCTACCCCAGCGCATGCGGTGCCGTGATCATCAGGATAAGGGCCATCATCCTTTGGACGAGGATCATTCGTACCAAGACTCACATCACGAGGGGCTATCACTTTTCCTGTGCCGCTGAATTCAGGGTGGTCAATATCAACCCCATCGTCAATTATTGCGATGATGGTCCCTTCACCTTGAGTTGTCGCATGTGCCATTTCAACATTCGCATGTGCATCAATAAGCATCCCATCAATAGTTGTTTTCTTTAGGTGCCATTGCTGCGAGAATATTCCTTTTCGAGCAACCGGGCGAATCAACTCAGGATGACAATATTCAACATCATCACGTTTGAGCAGCTCGACGGCGATGTCAAATATCTTCAGCCCGGTATTCTCTGCCGCCGCGACAAAGTAGGCGTTAACAGCATACGAAACTTTCTTTTTTACGGTTAAGGAAGCATTTCGCAGCACGGTATCAGAGTCAGCATCGTCAACAAACTTAATGAAGAGATTCTCTGTGTACAGAACAGGTTCTTGGTTAAGAGGATCTACAAGCACACTGCCGACAAACTGAACATCCGTAGATGCGCGAAGAGCGTTCTTTCTTTCGTTCAGAGACCTAACATTGCTGCCTCCTGTCGGCACACGATACACCTCAACTCCGAAATCAGGATAAGAAACTACCAACGTCGCGTCACTCAATTCAGATGACAACGGTGTAGACACCGGGCCGACACCTCTAATGGAACGGCGGCTACGGGTGCGGATGGCTATCATTTCACTACTTAGTTCGAGGTCGAAACTCGGCTCATCCTTCTTGCCAAAATATACGGTAGGCATGCTGCGTCTCCTTTTTTGTATGAGTGGACAACCATTGCACCTTCTTTTTTTCTACACGAAATCAGATTAAAAAAACAAGCGGAAATTCATCCGCCACCAAATCTGCCTTGAGATGCACCAGTCGCGGATGTTGTCCATCCAGGCGTAGAAGGTGTTGTACCAGGTGTCGGGATAGAGCTTGATGCGGCCCTCGCGCACAGCGGCCACGGCCTTGTCCGCCAGCGGGCGCACGGAGACGAACCACTGCTTGGAGGTGGTCGGCTCGATGACCGTGGCGCAGCGGTAGCATTTGCCCACCGCGTGCTCGTAGTCGTCGATCTTCACCAGCAGACTAAGCTCGTCCAAATCTTTGACGATCTGCGTCCGGCAGGCGAAGCGGTCAAGGCCCGCGTAGTTGCCCGCGTTCTCGTTCATGATGCCGCGCTCATCCATCACCTTGACCCGCTCCAAGTTGTGGCGGATGCCGATCTCGTAGTCGTCGCGGTCGTGCGATGGCGTGACCTTGAGCGCGCCCGTGCCGAAGTCGCGCTGCACGTGATGATCAAGCACCACTGGGATGATGCGGTCA
>NZ_JBLWEO010000038.1:0-4171 GCF_048287395.1 Candidatus Electronema sp. PJ
GCGGACAAAGACCTCGCGCACCGCCTTGGACAGCCCCTCGTCCATGGTGAAGCGTTCGCGGTCCCAGTCGCAGGACGCGCCCATCCGCTTGAGCTGCTGGATGATCGTGCCGCCCTTGTCGGTTTTCCACTGCCAGACCCGCTCAATGAACTTGTCCCGGCCCAGCTCGTGCCGGGTCGTCTTCTCAGCAGCGAGCTGCCGCTCCACCACATTCTGCGTAGCGATGCCCGCGTGGTCGGTGCCAGGCACCCAGAGCGTGTTGTCCCCCTTCATGCGGTGGTAGCGCGTCAGCAAATCTTGCAGCGTGTTGTTGAGAGCGTGGCCAATGTGCAGCACGCCGGTCACGTTCGGCGGCGGAATGACGATGGAAAAGGCCGGGCGGCCTTCGTGCATCTGCGCGCTGAAGGTCTTATGATCAAGCCAGTATTCATACCACCGCTGCTCGACCTCCTCAAACTCGTAGGCTTTGGGCAGGTCGTATTTGGCGGTGGGCGGCGTGTTTGTATCATTCATGGCAGCGGAAAAGGGATAACTTTGTTGAAGGAAAGGCAGTTGAAGATCGAGATGCTACTATAAAGCAGGCAGGGCGGAGCGGCAACAGGAGAACTGGGTTATCTTCACTTTAGCGGACATGCCTATTTGCTCTTTTACCATCATCATCGTTGATGAAAATTTAATTCATCATCAGATTGAATAGTTTTATGTTGAGTTCAACATCCAGTGGCAAATAAAAAAACCGCCTAAAAGGCGGTAGTATTTTTTGGATACATAGCAAAGGCGTTTCAGCATTCCCTCAGCGTGCTGTGTTTGTTGAGTCGTCTCTTTGCCGTGTTATATAGATGTGTAAATCTCGTATTCTGCAAAGCACGAAGGCAGCACATCAGTAAAGGTTGTTGTTCGTTCACTCGCCTGCACCTATACTTGGATCAGCAGGCCACACTCCATAAAGTTCTACGGTGTGGCGACCGCTTCCGCTTGGCATCCACTCCATGAGTGGATTGTTCCAAGATAGATGAAAGGTTTTTTCTTTGCTTTCAATTGCTCTCTTGAATCTTAGTGAGAGTTTGAGGTTTGTCGCATTTAAAGGTAGCTCAAAAGTATAAGCTCTTCCGCCGCTGACATCTTGGCTTTTGCTCTGCTGTTGAGTCACATCTGGGATGTTGTAGGTGAGGTCGCAGTCCACGATATAGGTACCTCCATTCTTGTTGCTCACACGGAGTTGAAGAAAATTAAGGCGTGTGGTCCAGACAGGGATCAGGTTTGTCTGATCGAAGGAAGCGACCATGAACGCTATTGGCACGTCTGTCTCCGCCAGTTTTCCTGCTTCCGCCGGCCACAGAATCGAATTGAATCCAGAGGAATTTTCTGTGTAGAACCAAGAGCCTTCGCCCCCGCCCCCAAGCATCCCGGCGATGCCCTCCGCAGTGCCAGTAATGCTGAACTTCGAATTCTTGGACATCGATCCCACATTCATCCCACAGCTAGCATAGGTCACTGTCGTTACCACGCAAAACCCTTGCGAGATGTTCGTTCCATCGCCCATGCCGTTGGCTTGAGCTAAGGCCGCTATCTGTTGCCATTGGTCTTTTATAGTCTTGGCCGCATCATCAAGGGTTGATTGTTTGGTCACGGAGAAGTTCGATGCTATTGACTCCTCATTGCCAAATGCCCATGACGCTTCGATCCCCGCGTTCACAGCTTCGCCAGTCTCTGGGTCTATGAAGGCACCGTCGAGCGCGACATTTGCCTGATTCTGGCTGACCTTCTCCGATGTCATTTTCCAAGCCACGTTGTTTTGCGTGTGGATTGGGTTGTACCGTTCGAGCGTTCCTAAGTAGGTAAAATTCACAGTGTTTTCATCGAGAATACCTATTGCTCCTATCCCTACTGTTGGCATTAGAGTCCAGTTCCCCCAGTAGGTGTTTCTCTGCGTGCGAATCAAATTCGTAAAGATCTTATTCCAGTTGTCCATGACATCCTCCTTTCTGGTGTTCACCCATATACGAGTTGGATAAGGTTAGGTTGAAGTAAAACATCGGAGAAAAATGGTGGTAAACCGTGTCAAGTTGAGTTATCACCATTACTCTCAATTTTCAAATGTTGCTCACAGCACACCACAGGTCACAGATAGTTTTATTCAGAATTCATTACTATCAGCAACTAAAACTGGATTAGCTGCCTCCGTCATGTTTTCTTGTCAGTTTCCTATCGGTTGGGCGTTTGCCTAATCCTGGCTATTCGGGTTTTCTTCATCTTCTTGGCCTTGTTATGGTCTTTCCTGGAATCAGTGTCAGCCCTTGAAACACGTTTTCCCCCTCAATGGTGAATTTTCCGGTCGTCTCCATACCAGATGACTCCTTTTTTTTGCCTACTGGAAAAGCATCGCTTCTATTCGGCAGCTCGTACATACAGGCTGTCCTGTTTCCTATCAAATCGATAGCTGTTCCATTTCTTTTTGCGACATCACAGATTTGCTTTATTTTTTGATAACCTTTTTCATAATCTTCTTTTACTTTACAGTATTACTTGTCGAGCCACCATCCCTCATACCGTTTGTTCAGTATATCGCAGTATTGTTGAGTTTCTATTCTGTTTATGTTGTCGCAATCAATGTTATTGCAATCAGCTTCCGCAGTTACCGTTCCTATGGAGAGCCAGATTAACATTGATGCAATTGCAAGTTTGATCTTTTTACGATGCACATTTCTCATATAAATCCTCCCAATAATTGAGCACAGGTGAGTATTATTTTATAATTAAGCGATGGCATAGTGTCTTGTGTAAACCGCACCATCACTCAATCAAATCCATAGAAAGCAGCACATGCTTTCTTATATAATATTTTGCTCCTGTTCGTCAATTTTTTTTGCCGGTTGTTGTTTTTTACTCAACTATATGTGATCACAACAAATTATTTGACAAATCGGGATGATGGATTAATCCTTCTGCCTCGTTACAATTGCACCAAGGCATGCAGATATATGTCGCGGAACGGCTGGGCAGTCCGTCACACCTCTTGCATTTATACTTATCACGCTGTATTCTGATAAAAAACTGCAAAGGAGCCGTTCATGAAACGAACTCAGGTGATGCTTGACGAAACGCTGATTCAAGACTGCATCAGGGCGACAGGAATTAAAACGCAGCGGGCCTTAATTGATCATGCCCTGCGCGAGCTGCTCAGAAGGGAGAAGCAGATGGAAATTCTTCAGCTTAAAGGCGGCATTGAGTGGCAGGGCAGCTTGGAGGAGTGGCGGCAGAGGCGCGACGCATGATGGTTCTGATTGACACCAGCGTGTGGATAGACTTTTTTGCTGCCAGAAATTGCCGACATGTCGAAGCTCTTGAGCAGCTCATCATTGACCGGGAAGACATTTGCCTCTGCGGTGTCATCCTAACTGAAATTTTGCAAGGCATCAGGAAAGATGAGGAGTTCCTGCGCACAAAGAATTTGCTGGATCACCTGACTTTTCTGCCGATGCAGCATCCGGTGTTTCTGCGTTCCGCCGAAATGTACCGCTTTCTCCGCCAGAAAGGCATCACGATCAGAAAACCTGTTGACTGCATGATCGCAGCCACAGCAATCGAATACAATGTCCCGCTGTTGCACAACGACAGAGATTTCATCCCCATTGAACAGTATTGCGGCTTGAGAAGTTTTCTTCCTCACGACACGCTGCAATAATAGCTGCTCCTCCACCAGATTTACCTTGAGATGCACCAATCGCGGATGTTGTCCATCCACGCGTAGAAGGTGTTGTACCAGGTGTCTGGGTACAGCTTGATGCGGCCCTCGCGCACCGCCGCAACTGCCTTGTCCGCCAGCGGGCGCACGGAGACGAACCACTGCTTGGAGGTCGTCGGCTCAATGACCGTGGCGCAGCGGTAGCATTTGCCGACCGCGTGCTCGTAGTCGTCTATCTTCACCAGCAGGCCAAGCGCGTCCAAGTCCTTGACGATCTGTGTGCGGCAGGCGAAGCGGTCGAGGCCAGCGTATTTGCCGGCGTTCTCATTCATGAGACCGCGCTCGTCCATCACCTTGACCCGCTCCAAGTTGTGGCGGATGCCGATCTCGTAGTCGTCGCGGTCGTGCGATGGCGTGACCTTGAGCGCGCCCGTGCCGAAGTCGCGCTGCACGTGATGATCAAGCACCACTGGGATGATGCGGTCA
>NZ_JBLWEO010000039.1:0-4686 GCF_048287395.1 Candidatus Electronema sp. PJ
CTTGCAGGCCTGCACTTCGTTGCCTTTGCCATTCTGATGGCTCAACGACTTGTTACGTTTATGACCCAAAGTACATAACAGGCTCTAGGTGATTGAACATATTTTTCGCAAATTCAAAGTGTTCCGTATTTTGAGCGAACGGTATCGAAACAGGAGAAAACGTTTTGGTCTCCGCTTCAGCTTGATCGCCGCCGTCTATAACATGGAGCTAACAATTGCTGGTGGATGACTTACGCAAGAGGTCTAATGAATCAAGCGACCAGAGCTGTGATAAGCTGTCGCATAGCGCATGAATTGCTGTTTCTAATTCAGGTGTCATTTCAATCACCAAATTTCAATTTTCGATTTCCTCAATCTTCCCCTGCGCCTCTTCCCAAACCGCATACTGCCGCTCCAAAAGCTGCTTCACCTCGCCATATTCCTTGCTCGTCTTGGCCCATCGCTGCTGATCTGCATACAAAGCCGGGTCGGCCATCTGGGATTCCAGCTCAATCTTCTGCGTTTCCAGCCGCTCGATCTCCTTTTCCGCATCCACCGCCTTTTTCTTCCATGGCTTGACTTGAGCATTCACCTGCTCCCGCTGCTGGCCGCGCTGCTTCCGGTCTTCTTTGCGGTCAATGCTGACTGCAACAGGCTGGACAACAACAGCTTTCGGCGCGGCAGCTTTGACATTCCTCGCGCCATTTGCTGCTTCTTCCTCGCGCCGCTTACGAGTTTCCAAGTAATCGTCAATATTGCCGTCGTGGAGGAACGCCTGCTGGTCGCGTATTTCCAGTACTTTGTTGACAAAGGAATTAACAAAGGAGCGGTTGTGCGAGACTACGACGATGGTGCCTTCGTATTGAGCCATCGCCTCTTGCAGAACCTCCTGCGAGGCTATGTCAAGATGGTTGGTCGGCTCGTCGAGCATCATCAGGTTGGCCGGCTTGATCAGCATTTTTGCCAAAGCAACCCGGCTTTTCTCGCCGCCAGACAGCACCTGCACCTTTTTATCGACATCATCGCCGGTGAAAAGGAATGCGCCCAGCAGCGAACGCACCTTGGTTATGGTCATGTCCTGCGCATTGTGATAGACAGTGTCCAAGATGCTGTACTGACCGTCCAGCTCCTGCGCCTGATGCTGGCCGAAATAAGTCATAACAACATTATGCCCTCGGCGTACAGTGCCTTCGGCTGGCTCCAGCCCGGCCATGATCTTCATCAAGGTGGTCTTGCCCGCGCCATTCACGCCGACCACTGCCAATTTGTCGCCGCGCCGCAGCGTGAACGAGACATCCTTAAAAATTGTCCTGCCGTCAAACTGCTTGCCGACCCGGTTCAGCTCCAGCACGTCGCGCCCGGAAGGGGCGGCAGGGGGAAAGGCGAAATGAATGGTGCGTTCGCTTTCTGAAAGCTCAATCCGCTCAATCTTTTCCAGCTGCTTGACCCGGCTCTGCACCTGCTTGGCCTTGGTGGATTTGGCCTTGAAGCGGGTGATGAACTGCTCGGTCTGGCGGATCATGGCCTGCTGGTTGTCGTAGGAGGCGCGCTCCATTTCCATGCGCAGGGCCTTCTCCTCCAGATATTTGGAGTAGTTGCCTTTATACACCGTCAACCTGCCCAGACTCAGCTCCCAGGTTTTTGTTGTCACCCGGTCGAGGAACGAACGGTCATGGGAGATGATCATCATTGCCCCTTGATACTGCTGAAGAAATTCTTCCATCCACGTCAGCGAGTCGAGATCAAGGTGGTTGGTCGGCTCGTCCAGCAGAAGTAAGGCGGGCTGGCGCAAAAGCAGCTTGGCTAAAAGCAGGCGCATGATCCAGCCGCCGGAAAACTCTTTCACCTCCCTGTCCAAATCCGCTTTGACAAAACCAAGGCCGAAGAGGATGCGCTCAATCTGCGGGCGGATGCGGAAAACATCGTGGCCCTCGAGCAAATGCTGCAATTCGCCTTGGCGTTCAATCAGCGCGTCCAGATCAGGGCTGTGCTGGTCAATCCCAGACATGCGCTGGCTGATTTCTTCAAACTCGCGCTGATGCTGCAAGGCCTCGTCAAAGGCGTGCTCTGCCTCTTCATACAGCGTTCGGCTGCCCAACTCGATGGTGATTTCCTGCGGCAAATACGCCACTGTAAACCACGAAGCCCGGCTGATCACGCCTGGGTCAGTCTCCTGCTCCTTGCAGATGATCTTCATCAGGGTGGATTTGCCTGTGCCATTGACCCCAGCAAGGCCGATGCGGTCGTTGACATGAATCTGGGCAGAGATGTCACGGAAGAGATGCTTAGGGCCGTGCTGGAGGCTGAGGTTGCTGATGGTGAGCATGGGGAAACAGGGTTGTAAGGCTAGTTATTGTCTCAAGGGCATTCTGTCGCTGAGACAATAACCGGCCTGTTGGAAAATTTCAAAAGGGAAGTGTGAAAGAAAAGGCTGCTGCCTCATTCGATGGGGCATTTTTTGCCCTCTTTGTCGATGCAGACAAACGTGACCAGAGTGGAGAATATCTCCGCGCTGTCAGCAGGAAAGGCACTTGCCAAGTTAACGGCCACCCGATAGGTAACTGAGGTTTTACCAATCTTTTCCTTCTCGACATTGAACAGAAGGATGCTGCCTAATTCGACTCGTTTTTTATAGCTCACCTTGTCCATACCAACAGTGACAAAACTCTTGCCTGGATGGTCTAACCTGGCACAAATATAGGCGGATTCATCCACCCATTTGAGCAAGACACCACCGAATAGATAGCCGTAGTGGTTGAGATGTTCTGTGAGGACTAACTGATAATTCTGCATAAAATATTTACCTGTACATTATGTAGATTATGCCTGCATCCCGAGTTCGCGCAGTATCTGCTCGTTTTCCGTCCAATTCTTTTTGACTTTGACCCAGAGTCTGAGCTGTGCCTTACAGCCGAGCAGCTTTTCAATTTCCCTGACCGCAGCTTTGCGGATATCGCCGAGCATAGCCCCGTTTTTGCCGATAATAATGCCCTTCTGGGAATCGCGCTCGACTAGGATAGTGGCGTGGATGATCACCTCTCCCTTTAGCCCATCCTCTTGGAAGGAATCGATCAGCACGGCAGTAGAGTAAGGAACCTCCTGATGAGTGCGCAGGAAAATCTTTTCCCGGATGAGTTCGGCAGCAATGAAGCGTTCGGTGGCATCAGTGGGGATGTCTGCCGGATAATACTGCGGCCCTTCGGGTAGGCGGCTGACCAATTCTTGCAGCAATTGCTCCGCACCTTCACCGTTCATGGCAGAAATCGGGATAATGGCATTGAAGGGATGCAGCGCACGGTACCACTCAATAACCGGCAAAAGCTGGTCGCGGTTGATCAGGTCGGTCTTGTTCAAAGCCAGCACTGAGGGGCAATGCACCTGTTCCAGCCAGCCGCAGTATTCGCTGCGATGCCGCTCTCTGCGCTGCGTATCATCCGAGGCATCAGCGAGAAACAGAGCCACGTCAGCTTCAGCTAGAGCCTCCAGCGCAATCCGCATCATCTCTTTATTCAGCGTCTCCTTGGCCTTGTGTAAGCCAGGCGTGTCGAGCAGGATCATCTGGTAGTCTTCGCCCGTGACTATGCCCTGAATCCGGTTGCGGGTAGTCTGTGGCAATGGCGTGACAATGGCGATTTTTTGCTGAAGATAGCGGTTGAGCAGGGTGGATTTACCTGCGTTAGGCGGGCCGACTACAGCGACCACACCGGAATGGTAGTTTTGTGCTTGATTCATATATGCAATTAGGGGCAGGCAGTTATATTCTGCTGATTTTTTTGATACGGAACTTGTCGTTTTGGAACACACAGAAGGAGTCTTTAATCTGAGCGGCGTAGTTGGCCAGAATATGCTGGACGACCTGCACTTTCTTTGCTGCTGCGGCATCTTCCAGCCGCAGCAGCAAAACCCCGCAATGCCGCATCGAGGAATGATACACCAGCTCGCCAAAATCTTTATCCATTGTCATGACGATCGGCTGCTCCCAAGCAGCCATGCGGATGATCTCCTCGTCCTTCAGGCAAGGATCAACATCCCGAACCGCTTTCACATCATGACCGTCTTCACGCAGGAATTGCTCAACGTGCCTGCCAACACCGACATCAACGAGAAACTTCAGCTTGTCGGCATTCATGCTGACACAGCTACAGGAAACACTTGCTCTTCCGCGACTAGTTCGGTCACATAGGCAAAGACTGCGAGAAAATCCTCTTTTTCAAGATCAGGGTATTCGTCAAGCAGCTCCTGTTCGGTCACGCCGCCAGAAAAGTCCCCGGAGAAGCTGCTCCACGGTGATTCGCAGGCTGCGAATTGTCGGTTTGCCGGTCATAATGCGGGGATTGACGGAGATTCGTGCCAGCAATGCTTCTTTGTTCAACATGATGAGGTTCCGTTTGTCGTTGAAATGATGTTGGCGGTTTCTGGCGGCGGCAAAAAAGTGCTCCCGGACTGTGAGAAAGCAGGCCGCGTCCGTTCAGCCGCCAGGCCAAGCCCAATCATGCCCTGCTGATTTTTCTGATACGGAACTTGTCGTTTTGGAACACGCAGAAGGAGTCTTTAATCTGAGCGGCGTAATTTAAATAAGTAAACCCCCGGCTCTGCCGGGGGACTCCCGAAAGTTTGACAGTTCCGGGAGAATATGGAAGTCTCGCTATTCTGAACCGCTCAAAGTTCAAGAAGAGGAGACTTCCATGTACGACAGCCAAAATCTAA